>JBGTLE010000309.1:0-4592 GCA_041744295.1 Pyrinomonadaceae bacterium
TTGAGACTGCGTTACCAGGAGAGTTTGTAGTGCTGTCAAAAGCCACTAACGAGCAAAGCGCGATTACGCCTGAATGGGCCGAGGGCTTAACGCTCGTGCCGGTTCAGTGCTGCATCTGCGAGCGTGATGCGATCGAGCCGTTGGCTGTCGGCGAAGATTTCGAATATCGAACCAGTGCGGACACGTTTCTCGCTGTGCGTTGTTTGGACTGCGGGTTGGTCTACTTAAGCTCACGTCCTTCGATTGCTGACTTGTCGCGCATTTATCCAACCAACTACCACGCGTTCGAGTTCTCTGAAGAGCAGTTCGGCATTGTTTACAAGATACGTCGCAGGCTCGAAGCGCGGCGGCTGTTGTCGTGGTGTAAAGACTTGAGCGACGGCGCGCGAATCATCGATGTCGGCTGTGGCGACGGATTCCACCTACGTCTTTTGCGCGATTTCGGTAAGCCGGGCTGGCGCCTTGAAGGAGTCGATGCAAGCTCGAGGGCTGTAGGAATGGCAGCCAATGCAGGAATTCACGTTCATCATGGCGACGTAGAACAACTGGATCTTCCGCAGGCCAGTTATGACCTGGCGCTTCTCATTCAAACCGTCGAACACGTCGCCGACCCGCCGCGCGTTCTAAGCGCGATCCGGAAGTTACTGAAGCCTGGTGGAAATCTTCTGCTCGTCACCGACAACACGGGTTCCCTCGACTTTAAGATCTTCAAGGGACGCCATTGGGGCGGCTATCATTTTCCGAGGCACTGGAACCTCTTCGACGCTAACACGCTGCGAGCGCTGGCCGGAAAAGTCGGGATGGAGGTGATCTCGCTTACTACGATAGTAAGCCCAGTGAACTGGGTATATTCCGTGCGCAACGCTCTTGTCGATTGGAACGCTCCGACTTGGTTGAGTAATCGTTTTACGTTGAAGTCTCCCGGCTCACTCTCCGCCTTAACGATCTTTGACTCGTTAAATCAACTGCTGGGCAGGGGCGCTCTATTGCGCGCTGTCCTTCGCCGACCGGCTGAGATGATGAAGGTGAAGGGAATCGAAAGATGAGTCCCGACGCCAGAAAGCCAGTGGCAATTATCGGCGCTGGGTTGGCCGGTTTGACGGCAGCGAACCTACTGCGACGGCGCGGCGTACCGTTTGTTTTATACGAGGCAGGCCCAAAAATTGCCGGTTTGGCGACGACGTTCTATGACCACGACGGTTTCAGCTACGACTTCGGCGCGCACTTCATCACAAATCGTCTGGCGGCTGCACTCGGAGTCGGCGCACAGTGTAGGACAGTCCACCATTATGGTGAGACGGTGTTCCTCGAGGGACGCACTTACGGTTATCCCTTCGGACTGATGCGAGTGCCGCGCTTCTGCGCGAGCGCGCTCGTCGCGCGCGCGCGTGCACTGACGAACGGCAAATCTCCTGACTCGGCTGCGGAATGGTTTCGCTCAAAGTACGGTACTGCCCTGGCAAACGAAGTGGCAATCCCCTTAACCGAAGCGTGGTCTGGAGCACCGGCGTCCAAACTGGCCAAGTCCGTTGGCGATAGCATACCGGGGAGTATCGGACACACTATGCTGCTGAAACTCGCTAGCCGGGTGACGCACCGCGCTGTTGCCTGCGGGTACAGCAGAGAAGTAAAAGAGACACCCAACGTTTGGCATGTTTACCCGGAAGGGGGAGTCGGCATTTTATGCCAGCGCCTGGCGGCAGGTCTCGACGATGCGATCCAGCTCGAGTCTCCCGTGAAAGCCATCAAGATCGAATCGGGCCGAGCGGTCTCGGTGAGCGCAAAGGGGCGCGAACGAGAGGTATCCGCGGTGATTAGTACAGCGCCACGTCACCTACTCGCCAAACTCGTTACCGGTACGGACGTTCTACAATCACTGGCACGCTTTCGCTATCGACCGATGGTCTTCGTCAACATGCGCTTTCAAGGACGAGGCCTCTTGCCGGACGTGGTCACGTGGACACCCGAAAGTGAGTTTCCATTTTTCAGGTTGACTGAGGCCGCGCTCTCTATGCCCTGGTTGGCGCCGGGTGGCAAGACGTTGATCACGGTCGATATTGGTTGCGAGGTTGGCGACCAGATCTGGACCATGGAGGACGATCAACTTGGGGAGTTTTGCCTGGGCCACCTGCGACCGATCATTCCCGACGCCTTGCAGAGATACCTTGGCTGCAAAGTACTTCGCACACCAATCGCCTACCCGGTCTTCCTGTCAGAGTATGAAACAGAGCGTCAGAGTCTTGAGCAATCTACTGGCATTGAGAATCTTTACAGCGTCGGGCGGAATGGCGAATTCGCGCACATCTTCATGGAGGATGTCTACTGGCGCACTTTGAAAAAGACACGCGAACTTCTGACCTCTTTGCCCGGACCGCCAGGCTAACGGCTCAAAGCATCCGAGGCCGATTGCGCCACCCAGCGGAGATACTAGTATTAGTCGCCCACCCAAGGGGAAAAAGCCAAGCTCGGCTGCCCGGCCGAGGGTCTCTAATTAACATTTGTGATTAAGGAAGCGAGGAGCTAGTGCGAGCAGCGCAAGCATTCAGTAGGATTCCCGGGTTCCTTCGCGGGCGGGCCAACTTCCGCAGCGCCTCATTATCGGCGGTACCCTTGCTGATAGTTCTGCACCTGGGTCTCACGCTCTATCTGGCATACTGTCTCAATGTTTGGTTAGACGAGGCCTACACTCTTCACACAACCGGAAAAGGTCTTACGAACGGCTTCTATCAAGCCTTGTATTTTGAGCTGCAACCTCCTCTTTATTTCGTTTTATTGAGTCTGTGGAGAAAGTTGGATAGCGGAATATTCTTTGCTCGTTTGCCTTCGATGCTTTGCACAGCTCTAACCATTAAGGTGGTAGCGGATCTATCTAGAAGATTTCTTAAAGAGGTCAATCCTCTGTGGGTGATTGCCTGCGTCGCCTCGAGCCCCTTCATGATTTGGGCCGCGGTGGAAATCCGAGCGTATGCCTTCGTGATTCTTCTGTCCGGACTGCTGCTGCGGTTTTTCTTTGATGGGTTCCTGGAAGAGTCACCACGTTCCAACTCACGGTGGTGGTACGTTCTGGTTTCAATACTTGCGCTCTACACGCAATACTATTTGGGGTTCTTGCTGGTGGCTAACGGATGCGCGCTCTTGCTGCTGCGGCGCTGGCGCTCTTTGGCCGTTTATCTTGCGGGGATGGGCCTCGTCGCTATTTGTTTTGCACCGATGGTCAATACGGTCCTGTACCAGGTCTCAAACCATGTGACAGGGTTCAGTGACACCCTTTCAATTCTGAATAGTGCGGGAAGTGTCTATTGGATAGCCCAGGACTATCTTCTGCCGGCGGGCTGGGTGCCATACCTCATTCGCCGTTGGCTGCTGCGGCTTGGCTTCGTCGCGCTGCTGGCACTAATCCTGACGAAGTATCGCCGGCGAATTACCGCGGACAGAATTGCCATCTGGACCATCGCCCTGACTTTGACACTCTGCCTTATTGCTATTCAACGGCTAACTGCAGATGGTTTAGTGGAAGAGCGTCATACTGCAGCGCTTTTTCTTCCAATCACACTAGCAGCGTTCTCGTTCGTCAGCGTCGTCGCTCAAAGAAAATTGATTTTGGCGTGGGTGTTTCTGGTCCTAGTATTCAACGTTACGACGCTTTATTCGAGATACGCGACAATGGCAAAGAGCGGCGACTGGACTCGGGTTGCCGCGTATATTTCGACCTACGAGAAGCCCGGGCAACCGGTTCTGGTATTTCACGCAGCGAGTGTCTTGCCCCTGGCTCAACACTATGAAGGCCGAAACTCACTTGTGGGAATCCCCAACGAGTCCGCGCTTGAAAGCGTTTCTGGTCTAAGACGCCCGGTCGACGCTCAGCAGATTGCCGAAGCCGTCAAGCATGTTTCAGAGAGTGCCGAGGTTTGGCTGGTTACTGATTGGACACGAGGTTTCTCGGGCGATGAAATAGATGATCCCATCTTGAAGGAATATGTGCTACGAAACTATTCCGTCGAAGAAGAAACTACTTTCTACCAATCGAAAGTATTCCTGCTTCGTAGGAAACCCTCTGCTGTTAGTACGTCCCCAAGTTAAAAAATGAGCTCATCAAGTCTGCCAGCAGCAAAGCCAGTTGCAAGCCTTTCAGTCGACCTCGACAATCAGTGGTCCTACATGAAAACGCATGGCGATGCAGGATGGGAAACTTTCCCGTCGTATCTCGATGTCGTCGTGCCCAGGGTTCTGGATTTTATGAAAGCGCGCAATCTGATCCTTACGTTCTTCATCGTAGGGCAGGATGCGGCATTGGAGAAAAACAGCGAGGCGCTCGGTGCGATTTCGGCCGCCGGGCATGAGATAGGAAACCACTCGTTTCATCACGAGCCCTGGTTGCATACGCGTTCTGAGCAGGAAATTGAACAGGAACTTACTTTGGCGAGTGAACAGATCGAACGCGTGACGGGGGAAAACCCGATTGGATTTCGCGGGCCTGGCTACAGTTTCTCCCAAGGCATACTGCGCGTGCTCGTCAGGCTGGGCTATCAATACGACGCCTCTACCTTTCCCACTTATCTCGGTCCGATGGCGCGGGCCTACTACTTCATGAC
>JBGTLE010000310.1:0-3594 GCA_041744295.1 Pyrinomonadaceae bacterium
ATGCTCGTGACATCTTGACCGTTGTCATCTACCGCCTGAGAGATCTTACGCGGCGTCGACACTGTTGTGATGGCCAACTTTGCGGGAGGAATAACGAAACGCTCGTCAACAAAGATCTCGGTTCCCTCCGGATGGTCAACGACCATCAGGCTGAGATGGTCGTAATAATAGGTCTCCCAGAGTTCTCCGGTAATGCGTAGGTCGTATAGCCATCACGCGGGACAAGTTGATCTCGTCCAATCTTGTACCACTCTTCAGTCGCTTCCACTCGAGCCGTGCCCAGCGTATTGATGCGCAGCCCGATAGCTGAGCTCCAGGGAACCGAGTCTTTCACGAACGCCATCTGCTTGCCGTTATAAGCGAAGAGAAAAGGACATGACCCTTTCAATCGCTGTTCGGTAAGTATTTCCTGGTCGGCCTTTAGCTCAAACTCTGCCCGCACGGAACCGTTGGGCCAGACGACCCGCACGACATCCACGGCGGTCTGCTCACCCAGACCAAAGTGAAGCCGCGGACCCGTGATCGGCTGTTTCTGCACCATCAGACCGGCACGAATTTCCATCTCACCACCGATCCCGAATGAGTTAATGCGCTGATCGCCGACGGCCTGTTTGGCGCGTGGGCGAATCACCTGCCAATGGTAGTTCTTCTGGCCATGATTGATTGCTGCGAGAGGTCGGCCTTCCTCCGACAGACCCACCAGATCAAGTCGTCCGTCTCCATTCTGATCGGTGATATCGAAGACCCGTACTGGGCCAACCGCGTTTTCCAGTAATCTTAAGCTACCTTTCTCGTCGCTAAGCCACACCAGCGCCCCGGCAATACACTGAGGAGGACATTTACCCGCCGTCGGAACTGGGGTTGAGGAAACCAACAAGAGATCAAGGCTGCCATTGTTGTCGACGTCAGCCACGCGCAGACGCAGGGCACCTTGGTGGAGATAGTTAGGAGCATCACTTAGTCGCGCGACCTCAGCGGTCTCCCACTCTTGCCCTTCGTTCTTATCTGACAAGCGAAGGATAATGCCGTCGGCTTGGACCACCACAAGATCCAGCACGCCGTCATTATTCACGTCGGCTACATTTATAGCCCGCACCGCTACCATGCCAGTAGGAGCAGGGCGCTCGTTAAACTGGCCCGTGCGTTCATTAGTAAAAACATGTAGACGGCCCGCCTGATCTATCAAGGCAGCATCCGGATCACCGTCAGCGTCGAAGTCTGCCCAGGCAAAGCCGCGCAAGCCGGAGATGTTCGCGAACGGGTGAATCTCTATGAACGTGCCATCTCCGTTGTTCCGTAAGACGGATGGCAAACCCCCGTCCCTGCTGAGCACGATATCGAGATCCCCATCTGCCTCAATGTCTGCGGCCCACGAGCCCAGGTAACTTGCCCCTGTGACCGAGGCCGGAAGCTTTGCCAGGGGGGTCACGTCGGTGAAATGCTGGGGATTGTCCTGACGCATCAAGCGCAGGCCGCCACTTCCGGCGAGCACCAGGTCGGTCTTGAAGTCGTAAACAAAATCGACTGGAAGAATTCCATCTGGAAGCGGAGCATCGGCTGCCGGCCCGCCAGGAAATGGAAACGATGCGCCCGAGGCCGAACGTACTTCTCGACCGTTAGCTACAAACACAGTGGGCGCAACGTCGCTGCCCAATGACACGCCTCCAATCCAACTCCAGTTGCTGCCGGCGATATTCGTCACCGTCTGCTGTTTAAAGGTAAGAGCCGTGTCAGCGGGCGCTGCTGCAAACGTGGGGGATTCGAGCTTTAGAAAGTGTGTGAATGGCGTCGCCTCCTCCCCCGGCGGTGGCTTGATTGCAGCGAGACTCGCGCGATATTCAGCAACGCGTACCAGCACATTGCGCAGGAAAGCGATCCGTGTGGCAGCCGCACGCGCATCTGGACCAGCGGCAGCAGCTTGAACAGCGTTAAGTTGTTCTTGAACTTCTGGCGGCCAGGTGGAGGATCGCACGCCGATAGCAGCGATGGTATTGCGCAGGGTCTGGTTGTCACCGCGTTTGGCGGCCACCCGGCTCAGTTCGAGCATCGCCGCCAGATTGTCCGGGTCTGCCGCAAGGATCTTCTGCATCAGTTGCTGGTATTCCGATTCACTATTCTCGTCGGCCTGTCGTTCGATCTCTTCCGCGAGGTGATAGATCGCTTTCAAGTTTTGGGGATTGAGTTCTACTGCTTTGCGCAGTGCCGCGATAGCTTCAGGCGAACGCCCGCGGCCGCTTTCCAAAAGCCCAATGAGGTAGAAGATCTGGTCATTGTTAGGCGCCAGGGCTCGTGCACGCTCGAGTCTTTCAGCCGCAGTGTCGAAGTTTCTCTGTCGCAATGCCAGCAATCCCCAGTTGGCCCAACCGGCTGGTTCAATTGGAGCGCGCCCGGTAAATTGCGCCAGCTTGCTATCAGCCTGAACGTCATCGCCAACCTGCAGGGCGGCGAGGCCGATGTAAAACGTCCTGACTAGCTCTATGTATTCGGGCGAGGTATTAGCCGGTAGCTTTTCGCCTGGACGGCAGGCGGTAATCGCGAAAAGACCCACTAGCGGCAGTATCATTGCAGCTCGTTGTTTTTTTAGAAGGATTATTCGCATTAAGCTTGGGACAATTACCCGGAAGAACTTGCGGGAAGACAATAAAGAGCAATCCGGCTGATCTCAATATGTTGGAGAAGAAAGATAACACAGCACTTGGGTGGCTGCACTCCGCGCCCGCGTCTCCTGGTGCTGGTGCAATTTGAACATTGTCCTATGAAGCCTTGCAGTATCACTCAACTACAGAACCGCGAGCCGTAGCGACCGGATGCTGAGTTCAAGTCACCCAGATGCGTTTACTGAAGATTGAGTCTTGGATCCGGTCGCTACGGCTCGCGGTTCTGTAGAGTGGGATTTTCGACGATAAGTGAAACTGCATCAGTACCGCACCTCGCTACCACTCACTTGTCGGTTATCCAGTGACGTCGTTAGCGAATTGCCATATCTGCGCTTCATCAATGCAAGCTGGGGCGGCCCCGGAGAGACGCCCCTACGAAGCCGCAACTTGGACAATCAAGCTTTCGGATTTATATTCGAGGCAGTCTTCCCATCCCGTCAATCAGGCATTTAAGAAAAGTTGGTCGCTTGCGTTTACCGGAATCGCCTATGAAGCGTATCAAAAATAATACTCTGTTGTTGCTACTAGTGATGGCTCACCTAATCGTAGTGTCATTTCTATTAGGCCCTACCTCAGCTCATCTCCAAAATGACCCCTCGAAAGCGACAGTCCGCGAAGATGCTTATCGCGCCAATAACATTGGTGTCGCGCTGCTCGAACAGTACAAACACAAAGAGGCCGCGGATGCTTTCAAGCGGGCGCTGCAACTCGAACCAAAATTAGCCATTGCGCGCATCAATTTTGGTATCGCACTTTTTAACGTGCCGGATCTACCTGCTGCACAACGGGAATTGCAAAGCGCCATTTCGCTTCTTCCGGCGGCCCCACAGCCGTACTACCTACTCGGCCTGGCTGCAAAAACACAGAACAGACCCGAAGATGCAATAGCATCTTTTCAGCAAGTGTTACGCATCGATCCCGATGACGTGGGTTCCAA
>JBGTLE010000311.1:0-2172 GCA_041744295.1 Pyrinomonadaceae bacterium
TCTCACTGCATGAGGGACAGGCGTGCGGATCATCTGCGCGGCAGGGACTATGAGTCGGTCGAGGAGACTTGTGGCAATTAAGCGCTTTGGCCAAAAGCCGCGCGGTCGTGGTTTTCCCGACACCGCGGGCGCCGGAAAACAGGTAAGCATGGTGCAGCCTCTCGTGCTCAATTGCATTACGCAGGGTGCGAGTGATGGGCTCCTGGCCGGTCACTTCGTCAAAGCTTTGCGGCCGCCATTTGCGTGCGATTACTTGATAGGTCATGAAGAGATCTCGGAACCTGAGTTCTAGTTACCACGAGCCAATTGGGGTACCGGGTATTTTTTCAGCAGTTTCCAGGCAAGGATGACGCTGTCGTCGCTATCTGTTCGTACCACTTTAAAAGCCACCAATACATCGGAGGTTGAATAATCGATCGACCGCAGAAGGTAGGTGTCGTTCACCGCGACGGGAAGCCTGCTTCGGTAACACACATCGTCGACCGTGACGCCAGATCCAAATTGGCGGGCTTCCAAACGTGCGTCCGGTTCCTTTGGCGGCGGAGTATAACCTGACATATATCGAACACGGGGATCTTCGAGGGTGAGCTCATTCAGAGTCACATCACCCAGGTTGACCAGTATTCCGTAATTGGCACCAGCGAAGCCTACGTACAGATGGCCAGAGTTCAATCCGATGTCCGAACCTTGACCATATTCATGCGTTAAGCGGCTAAATGAATAGTAAGCACCGGCGCCGCGAATGGTCAGGGTCTTGTTGTTTTTTTTGTATACCTCACTGTCGTAAACCTGGCGCGGCAATAATCGGATCAGGCCGGTGTCCGGCTGCGACAAGAATTCCCCATAGGCTCCCTGGTCCTCTGACGTTGGGGTAAGAAATTGCTCTTCGAGTTGCTGCAAGTCCGCTCGTTTTGCTTGTAATTCTCTCAGCAAATCCTCGCGCGAAGCGGACTGAGCTAAACCATTGCTGCATGTCAATGCAATCGCGATGATCAGAAAGAGCACAGCGGGGAAAGGGTGTTTCATTGAACTTCTCCTGGAGCGGTTTGTTGGGGGAACTGTAACAAAGGATCGAGGCAGCGGCAAAGCTTGGCTGGAGGCATAAAACAACAAAGAGCGACAGGAACCTAATACCGCTCCTGTCGCTTTAACGACCTTCGATTTGGCCAGACCCCGGACTTACCCGCAACACACGCCGCGATTGCTACCGTTGCTCCGTTCCCGGCCTGGCGGGGTTCACAAAGCAAGCGTTGTGCGGAGCCCGGGATCTGATAAGTCATTTCCAATTTCCGATTGCCAATTGGAAAAAGATCCTGAGTTTGAGAAATAAACTTTGTACTTGGCCTCAACGCCATACCGACGACCAATTGGCAATCGGCAACTGGCAATCACCAATATCATATCTGCGTCTTCCGGTGAGCCACCATTCTCAGCAACCCATTGATAATCAGATGCAGCATAACGTAGGCGATTATCGCTACTACGATCGGTAACATCAATGTATGTCCGTCCTCGGTACGTGGCGCATCCACGATGCCTCTGAACGGAGCGTAGAAGGGATTCGTAACCGCCACGATAAACTGGACAAACCCAGCAGTGCTGCGGGCGGCCAGGAGCGCCAGCAGAAACCGCATTGCCAACAGCCCGTAGATAACATAGAAAATATAGTCGATTACCTGGGAAACGCGCGCCGCACCTCGGCCTCGTTCTACCTCCCGCTCAGTATCAACTACTTCGTCTACCGCCTTGGAGCGAAACTGGCCCGCTACCTCCCCAATCTTACGCTCCTCGCTCGGCGCAGCCTGGCTCGCCTGCTGCGCGATTTCAGCATTCACGTCACCTTCAACTTGAGACTTTACTGATCCATGCTGTACGGAACGTCGCGCTTCGTCATTAGCTAATTTGTTGTCGTCCATAGTTTACCTCATTTCCGATTGCCTATGCTGATTGCCTATTGAAGAGTTGTTCTATCGAGACTTGATTGACCTCCGTCTTGAAAGAAATCAAAAATCGGGAAATCGGAAATCAAAAATGTCATGGCGGAGAGGGTGGGATTCGAACCCACGGAACGGTTTCCCGCTCACAGCATTTCCAGTGCTGCCAATTCAACCACTCTTGCACCTCTCCGCGAGAATTTCGGACTGCGAATTTTCGAATTTCGGATTTAAAAAC
>JBGTLE010000312.1:0-6025 GCA_041744295.1 Pyrinomonadaceae bacterium
CGATCGTGACATGCAATGGAGTCTGCAAAAGGTCAGATGGGTCGAGGCGGCGAGATTTGATGGCTTTGAAAATGTGAGTCCCCCTCATAGCGATAAATTGAAACGACTGGGTGCCCACTCCGCACACCGAAGGGCGAAACGAAGTGAAGCACTCGGAGCGCAGCGAAGAGTTGTGCGGATGGGCGGTCGTTTACGAATCGAAGCGAAGAGAGGGAAGGAATTGAACTGAGGCTCTTTTTTCTCGCCTGGAATACAATGCAAGGCCTTATCCGTCAAAACCGAATTGGAGTAAAGTGAGCGATGACGTTCTAACGGGGGCTTTGATCTACAGCAATTACTCTGGGCGGATGACGCTGCTCGGCAATCGACTGGCGATCGCGTCCGCTGAAGTCTAGCGTTGGGCGGCTCGCATTCTGAAAGGATCTATTTGCACATGGAAAAGCCATCAGGATACGCGCGCGTAATGGCGCGGATAAGGATTAATCAGGAGCTAAACTCGCCAATCCTAGGCAAGCCTCACCTCAAATTCGGCCAGTGCATAGCTTTAGGGAGCTATTTTTTTCAGCTGGGCGGGATGCTCGGCGCGAGGCATCAGATGAACCTTGATGCATTTGGAGATGCATTTCTTGGCGCATCCGGGGCGCCGGGAGCGGTAAAACGCTTGTTCACCGAACTAGCGAATGACATTGTGAGTCGTTCGAATGATGACTCGATGACCTTCTACGATTATGTGAGTAAAGAATTCAGTCGAGGCCTAGAGGTTATGTTGGCGATCCCGCACGCTTTCTTATTGAGCATGGCCTCGAGAAGATTGCGCCTGAAACCGCCGTGGATATCTTAAGGCGATACGCTGAGGAAGGCGCTGCTCTTGGTGCGATCTACACGGACGTGTTGAGAAAGATGTATGAGCGTTCGTATGCAGCCGTTCCCAAGAAGCAATGGGATGAAGCCCGGGCTGCAGGACTCAACATACCTAGTGAACAAGCCTTCATAAGGTATGAGGAACTAGAAGAGGCTGACAACGAAGTGTTCATGGCTTACTGTCAAAAATGCTGCCCAGGTCTCTACGCTATCCTGAGTGTTGAGCGGGCGGTCACGAGCCGGATTGACTTAAGCACGAACAGCATCCGACCCAAAACCCAAGAGGCGGCAGGCATCGATGTGAGCACGCGTTCTCCGAAGATCGGCACTGACATCCCTTGGACTGACATCCTCCGCCATCTGTTCAGAGTTCTGGAATTTGACCGTGTTGGCACAACAATTGGACCAAAGAACCAACTTCAAGCTTTAAGTGACTTCGCACCCTATGGTTACTTGCTTGTGGAGTCGCCGATCCTGAGTCAGCCAGTGAGGTTACCCATTGTTCATCGCGACGACTTCTGGCTTGCGGCGAGCGTCTTCGATGAGCCGAAGCTGGTTGACCTCGTCAACGAAGAGGAATTGCTCGTAACATACGCACCCAAGAAGGTTCTTTCAGGAGGCCTCGCGGGTGACACATCTCACGTGCTGCATTACGTTATTACGCCACGGGGGACGCTCGATCGTTACTATGCGAGTGAGGAAGATGATCATCTGGCGACGCCAGCACCAGAGCGGCTGCTTGGCCCGTTTGTGTACGAGGGGGAGATCAAAGTTCAACTAAACTTTGAGCCAGAGTTTTAATTTCAGAAGCAGTCCAAACTCCATCAGAATTCCAACGCTGTTCATAATTGCCGAGCCCGATCAACGCCGTCGCTCAAACGTTGCACTTAATCCGCTGGGTAATTTATGACGGGCTGTTTGCGCAGCAGGCTGAGTGAAAACTTGAAGCCGGGCCACTTGATAACGACGGAACATTTTATTTGTTCGTTGATATCATCTGTTGCGTTACTCGCGTCGAGGTAGGTAAAGGTCATGTTACCGAGAATAGGTAAGCGGAACTCTCCGGTATCAACCAAGTCCAATATGATCTCATCACGGGTCAGCTCTTTGATGAAACCGTAGCCTCTGAGGTCGAAGCGGTCGTCGGCGAGACGCATGATTAGGAGGCAGTCGTGACCCGAGCGCCATTCATTCAGGTATGTTAAGGAGTCATTCATTGCTAATTTTCAACCACGCAATGTGATCTTCTAGCTCGCCTGGGAACCGCCAACTGTAAACGTATTCTTCACTCGCTTCGACTTTAGGAAGTACGGAATCCAGATTGCGGCAAAGACAGACGCCCTGATTACGGGTGAAGGGTCTGCTTTGATGTTCAAACCCATGTTCGCAAACATCGATGCGTTGAGTGCGCTGAGTGCGAGGTTGACCAGGACTGACGCGACCATGAGGCCGATAATCCCTCGAACAGCGCCCTGACGCCTCTTGAAGAACAGCACCGCCACAATGACTGTGGCGACGATCATGCTCACCTGAATCAAGGCCCAGACCCACAAGCGAGGGTCGTTGCTGCGCTCTGGCGCGTAGCTCCGAATCGCGCTCAACCCCAGTAACAACCCGGCGGCCGCCATGATGGGCGCGAGGACGAGACCGATTGCGGGAATGATTAGCCACCCCGCAATGCTCTTCGGCTCCGCGGATTCATTGAAGGAGTCTTCGGGACCGTCTATGATTTCGCTTGTATCAGATCCACAATGAGGACACACTTTGTCTTCATGGATGATGGTGCCGCCACATTCAGTGCAAACATATTGGTCTATGTTATCAGTCTCAGTCTCTTTCATGTGTGTCCTCGCTCGATAGCGGCCCAACGAGGGCCTTCAGTTGCGGCGCGCGATCAGCATTCAAGCTAAAGGAATAAGGTTACTTGAGAAGCACGCTATCGCGCCGTCAGCTGAAAGGCTTTGGATTGCGCCGATCGGTTTACTGCGCGTGCGAAGCGCGTTTGTTCTCAAACGCCAGAATACTGTTACCTGCGAAAACCCGAGTCACAAATCCATCATTTAGGCCCCACCGCTCATCGTAAGGGCCAGTAAAGAGATTTCGTGGAAAGGGAATTCTGGCAAATGCGTTTTCCCACACAATGACTGATGGCTGCATCTCGTCAATGTTCGATTCCTCGCCACCGGTCAAGTCGTCAAGAACCTCCCGACGGATTCGGCCAACTTGAAGATTGCGGAGGGTTATAAGCGCGCTGATAGTAGTATTCTGAGGTTGAGAAGACTCAAGTCGAAACATTTTTCCACGATTGAGAAAAGTTTGCTTTGAGGCATCCTCAATGGCCGAACCCTTTTCCATGTCAAACGGTATGGACAAACCAAGATCGCCATACATTGCACCAAATACAATTATCGAATCATACAGGTCAACCAATGGATCGAAGGAGCAAAGTACAAGGCAGCATGATTTGTCTTTGAAGTATTTGAACTGGTTTCTGACGTGATTGATTTTCTGACGTATTCGAGCGTACGGATCGCGAAAGAATAGGCCTGTTGGGATTGGTTGCTCATCGAACTCCTTAACGTCAAAGATGTAGGTGGTATCTTGGAGATAGACGGAATAATCAGGGCGCGTCGGAATGCCGTCCCAAGGTTTTTCGTAATCGTAGTCCGTCAATCCTTGCGAAAGCAGGTACTGCTCAAAAAGTCTTTCGCTAACAGGCTTGTTCATAGGCATAGAGAGCAATCCAACATACTAAGTATCTATCAAAACTGCTCAATAGTATCGCCAAACACGGGCACTTTGCATCACGTGGCTGAGGAAGTCCCTGACGAGAGATCCGATTCTACTTGGAGATGACGAGTACGCTTCGGAGTGATTGCAGGTTCTCCGTCTTGCGAGTGAATCAAAAAGTCCCTTTAGCAATGCTATACTCCTCGAACGCTGAGAGGAAACAGGAGAATGATCATGGCCGCGAATCTGGAAGACGAACTGATTGATAAGGTGCGGGCGTTGCCGGCCAACAAACAACAGGAAGCGCTGCGACTCCTTGACACTCTTGCGGATGGAGCTAGTTCCGAACCTAACGGAACGGGTGTGGATCGCAGACCCATTTGGGAAGTCGTCGACGAGATCAACGCTGCGTTACCCGCAGACACCTGGGAGAACGTACCCAGCGACGGCTCGATTAATCTCAACCATTACCTCTACGGAGCGCCAAATCGATAGGAGGACCGCGTTGTGGCTTTCAACGTTCAAACTGAAGCGCCGCCACTCAGTGAAGATGCGACCGGCGCTCTGCGCGTCGGCAGTTCGCGTGTCCTGCTGGAGATAGTCGTTCGCGCGTTCCAGGACGGCGCCACGCCAGAGACGATTGTGCAACGATACTCCACACTGGCACTCCCAGACGTCTACGCTGTTCTTGCCTACTATTTACGCCATCCCAGCGAGGTCGAAGAGTACCTGGCTCGACGCGAGCAGAAAGCCGAAGAAGTTCGGCAACGAATTGAAAGCCAGCAGGGCGACTTAAGCGAAATCCGCGCTCGCCTGCTCACCCAGCGACGGGCGTGAGGACCAGAGATGCTGCGACTGCTTGCCGATGAGAACTTCAACGGCGACATCATGCGGGCATTGCTTTTGCGCCAACCGGATCTCGACCTTGTTCGCGTTCAAGACGTTGGCCTTGCTGGCGTAGATGACCCCGACATCCTGGATTGGGCCGCTGCAAACGATCGAATTTGTCTCACGCACGACCGTGCGACCCTCCCCGATTACGCGTATGAGCGCCTGGCCGCTGGTGAAAAGATGCCGGGTGTTTTCGTCCTAAATGATCGGTTCCCAATCGGGGAAGCGACTCGGGAGATACTGCTAATAATTGCAGTCAGTGAGCAACCGGAATGGAGTGACCGCGTGGTCTACCTGCCTTTGTGATCCCGTGACGTTGGAAAGAGCGCACCAAACAGGGCGAGATGATGCAACGGATTAGCGAGTTAGCCAGCTAGTGAACCCTGTCTCAGAAGTTCAAAGGTCAACTTCAGCTCCACCGTCGGCGCGTAGAACAAGTTGCGAAGAGTGTCCACTGTGGGTAGCCAGTTTGAGACTTTGACGCGGAGTACACTGGAGTCGTAAAGCCGCCAAGGACGGACTCATAATCCGTCGACGCAGGTTCAAGTCCTGTCTCCGCAACCAAGCTCACGGACCCCTTTAGTAAAATGTCAGATGGAATTAGAACCCGGTTTCCTAAACGACAAGTCGCAGGTTCGAGTCCTGCCGGGTTCACCATGCCGGCGTAGCCCAATCGGGAGGAGGCGCTAGTCTTAGGAACTAGACAGTGTGGGTTCGAATCCCTCCGCCGGTACCAAATCAATTCGCTGCTGTCGTGGCGCAACTGGCAGACGCGCACGGTTGAGAGCCGTGTAGTTGAAGGTTCAAGTCCTTCCGGCAGCACCAACATCTACTCGCGTGATGCAATTCGGCAGACATCGGAAGCTCAAACCTTCCGTCTTAGAGGTTCGAATCCTCTCGCGAGTACCAAATCAAATCAATTTGCGTGTGTAGCCCAATTGGAAGAGGCGGCTGACTTAAGACCAGCTTTGTGATGAGTTCGAATCTCTCCACGCGCACCAAACAATCACGGGGATGAACGCGAAATGGAAAGCGGACTGATTTTCAATCAGTTGATTTGCGAGTTCGAGTCTCGTCATCCCTGCCAACTCGGGGCGAATGCTGAACGTGACTACATCTGTTAAATGTCTCGTCACGCTCGATTCCTTGTCGCCCTTCTATGTGGGTCGTAGCTCAATTGGCAGAGCACCGCACTGTGACAGCGGACAGTGAGGGTTCAACTCCCTTCGACCCACCCAACTCATTTTCGATTTTTGATTTCCGCTTCCCGATTGGCTCGATGCGCGATGATCTCGATTGCCCACCCACGGGCCAATTGGAAATCGGCAATTGGCAATCGGCAATGCTTGGAACTGTGGCCGAGAGGTGAGGCACCTGATTGTCGATCAGGTCGATGACGGTTCGAGTCCGTTCAGTTCCGCCATGCGTCAGTAGCCGAATCGGATCAAGGCACCTGCCTCTTAAGCAGGGGATTGTGAGTTCGAGTCTCACCTGGCGCACCAGTTTCATTTCGGGGTGTGGTGTAACGCAAGCATCCGAGTCC
>JBGTLE010000313.1:0-6059 GCA_041744295.1 Pyrinomonadaceae bacterium
CATGGAACGAGCCGCAAAAGGCGGTGTGTTGAAGGTTCTGTTAAGGCCTTGAGTGCGATTGATTTTGAGAACGCCAGAGACTTCGGGTCCGGCGCGGCTCTGCCGCTTTCCTTGCGGTAGGCCCTATGGCTTACCGATGCCTCGTTAATTCCTCAAGGCTACGCCTGGATCTGACTTCCAAGTGTTGCAAATCGAAAAAAGGCAGAGCCTGATGTGAGAAGGCCTTTCCGGTAAGCCATAGGCCTACCGCAACGGATGCGCCGAAGCCGACCCGCCGCAAGCAATGCGGCAGAGCCACCCCGCGTCGTTTTTTCCTTTCCGACCTTCTTTAGCTATACTTAACGCCTTCCCATTAGTGCCCGCAAAGCCATCATGCGATGGCAGACAATGACGCGACGCACATGGCTCCCGGTTAATTACAGAAAGTGGTGCATTATGCTCGAAACCAACCTGACCTCTGTGAACGAAAAAGTGCTCCTCAGAAAGCTACGTGTTTGGATCGTAGCCCTCGGCATCGGCTGCCTGGTGGCCGGCATGGCCGTTGGCGCAATGCTCTCAGGCCGGCCGACCGTAGCGCAGAACGAGGTTATTGCGCACGCGCCTGAAGCACTCTCCGCCTCGTTCGCCGAGATCGCGCGAAGGGTCGAGCCCGCCGTCGTGAATATCGAAACGATGACGGCAGCCCCGGAGGCGCCGCCAAAAAGCGAAGAGGACAAGGAAGAAGAGGGGCCGAGTAATCCGCTGCTCGATATGTTTCGTCGTCAGGACCGCAGACCATCGCGGGGGGTTGGCAGCGGCTTCATCGTCAATTCCAAGGGTTACATTCTGACCAACGAACACGTTATCGAAGGCGCCACTCGCATCACGGTGGGACTGCAGTCTGGCGAAAAGTTTCGCGGACGAATTATCGGCATCGACGAAGAGACTGACGTTGCCGTGATTAAGATCGACGCCCCGCAGGAACTGCCGACGGTAACTTTGGGAGACTCAAACTCAGCGCAAGTTGGTGATTGGGTCCTCGCGATCGGATCGCCATTCGGTCTCGATCAAACAGTTACCGCCGGAATCATTTCGAAGAAGGAACGAGAGACTCCATCGTTCTCGAGCTTTCAGCGGTTTCTGCAGACCGATGCGGCAATCAATCGCGGCAACAGCGGTGGGCCACTCGTCAACATGAAAGGCGAAGTGATCGGTATTAACTCGCAGATCGCAACTTCGACTGGCGATTACAACGGGATCGGATTCGCACTGCCGGCGAGTGAAGCAAACTTTGTCTACAAGCAGATCGTTTCGCAGGGGAAAGTCAGACGAGGCTATCTCGGCGTCACGCTCGAATCCGTGAAGGAAGAATTCGCGCGCGTTTATGGATTAGCCGAAGCCAGAGGCGCGATTGTCATGGACGTCCAACAAAACAAAGACGGACAGCCGACACCGGCCGCCAAAGCAGGTCTGCAATCCAACGACGTGATAATTGAATTCAATGGTCAGCCTATCAGCAATGCGCAGGATCTCATCCAGCGAGTCGCAGCGACTGCTGTCGGCGGGACAGCATCGCTAACCTATTTGCGTGATACGGACGGCAAGCTGGAGAAGCGAGTTGCGAATGTGGTCCTGGGCGAACGTCCCCTGGCTGCCACGTTAAGAGCTTCGGAAAACAGTAAGGTGGTGAAGGACAAGCCGGAAGCCAAGAGCAATGAAGTGCATCTTGGGATCAAGCTCGCCGAGTTGACGCAACAACTCGTCGCCGAAAAACACCTGACTGGCATGCGTGGTCTCTATGTCAAAGACGTTGATCCTAACGGCCTCGCAGCAGAAGTGAGGGCCGCAAGCGGACAACCGGCATTGGGTGAAGGCGACGTGCTTACGCGGATCAATCGCGTACCAGTCAACACGTTGGCCGAGTTCCAACGCGTGCTGAACAGTCTGAAGGCCGGCGATCCAATTGTGTTACATGTCTCACGCTACACACGCGATGGCGATCGCATCAATCAACGAATCGTACAGTTTACGTATCAATGAGGATGTGGGGTGAAGGGTGTTGGGTGTAGGGTCTAAGTCGCTTTAATCTTCCGGCTACACCCTACACCCTATACCCCACACCCTACTCCCAACTCCACGATATCCAGCATCTAACATCTGACAACTACTCAATGGCTCAAGCAAAAAAAGCACTCGCAAAAAACAAGCGCAAACCGGCCGGCAAGACTGCCAGCAGCACTTCGGTTAAGACCTATCACAACTACATCGGCGGCAAGTGGGTGCCGAGCGAATCGGGAGAGGTTTTTGAAAACCTCAATCCCGCCGACAGTCGGGATGTAATCGGCCGCTTTCCGCTTTCCACCAGTGAAGACGTAAACAAAGCAGTCAACGCCGCACAGCAGGCATTCAACCGCTGGCGTCAGACTCCTGCGCCGCGTCGCGCCGAGCTACTTTTCCGGCTCGGCGAAATTCTGATCCGCGACAAAGAGGCACTCACCGCGGATATGACTCGCGAGATGGGTAAAGTTTTGAAGGAAGCTGGGGGCGACGTTCAGGAAGCGATTGACTGCACCTACTACACAGCCGGTGAGGGACGACGCCTGCACGGGTACACCACGCCGGCCGAAATGCCTGACAAGTTTGCGATGTGTGTGCGCCAGCCGGTTGGTCTATGCGGATTGATCACTCCGTGGAACTTTCCGATGGCGATTCCCTCCTGGAAATTGATCCCCGCGCTGGTATGCGGCAACACCGTGGTCATCAAACCCGCGGAAGACACGCCGCTTTCTACTTACAATTTGGTAAAGGCTTGTGAGGAAGCAGGCATCCCACCAGGCGTCGTAAATCTCGTTACCGGTTATGGCGATCCAGTGGGCGCCGCGATGACCAATCATCCGGCGCTGAGATTGATTTCGTTCACCGGCTCAACCGACACTGGCCGCGTGGTCGCATCTGCATGTGCGGATCGTAACGCGATCTGTTCGCTGGAGATGGGCGGCAAGAATGTGATCATCGTCATGGATGATGCCGATGTGGATCTGGCAATCGAAGGCGCCGTTTGGGGAGCGTTTGGCACTTCGGGACAACGCTGCACGGCTGCCTCGCGACTGGTGGTGCACAAGAAAGTTTACAAACAGTTCTCGCAAAAACTCATTGAGCGCACTCGCGGATTGCGTATCGGTAATGGCGCCGATCCGAAAACTGATGTTGGTCCGGTAATCAACGCGGATGCCGTCGAGAAGATCATGAGATACATCGACATCGGCCAAAACGAAGATGGCGCGACCCTGGCCTACGGCGGCAAGCGACTCACCAAAGGCGAGTACACCAACGGCTACTTCATTCAACCAACAGTGTTCACCGATGTCGCTCCGGATATGCGCATCGCGCAGGAGGAGATTTTTGGACCGGTGACCGCTGTGATACCGGCGAGTTCGCTGGAAGAGGCAGTGGAGATTGGCAACGGTGTGCGCTATGGCTTATCGGCCGCGATCTACACACGCGATGTGAATCGAGCTTTTCATGCCATGAATGAGATGTACACCGGAATCTTTTATGTCAATTCGTCCACCATCGGCGCGGAAGTCCATCTTCCTTTTGGAGGCACCAGGGCGACCGGCAACGGTCACCGCGAAGCAGGCACGCAAGTGTTGGATATCTTCTCCGAATGGAAATCCGTCTACGTCGACTACAGCGGCAAGCTGCAACGGGCACAGATTGACGAAGTGAAACTGTAAGGCAGAACACAGAAAACAGAATTCAGAAAACAGAAGGTGGTCCGAAGCTGGCGGTAGATTGGCCTGTGAGGAAGATGTCAGATGCTGGATGTTAGATGCTGGTAAAACGCTTCTGACTTCTGAGCCTCTGAGCCTCTGACTTCTGTATTCTGTATTCTGTATTCCGTTTTCACTAGCATCTAACATCCAGCATCTGACATCTCCTTCTTCCATCTAACATCTATTCCCGGAGGACTTCCAACGTGATCGTCGGTTTACCCAAAGAAGTTAAAGATAATGAATATCGTGTAGGGCTAACCCCTGCCGGCGTGCGCGCTTTGACCGACGCCGGACATAAAGTGATTGTCGAGAAAAGCGCCGGTGACGGATCCGGTTTCGAAGACCCGTTGTATCAACGCGCCGGCGCGCAAATAATCGATTCCGCTGACGAGGTTTGGGCCCAGGGGGAAATGATTGTCAAAGTGAAAGAGCCAATCGCGCCCGAGTATCCACGCATGCGCGAAGGTCAATTGCTCTTCACTTACCTGCATCTCGCGCCCGATAAGAAACTCACTGAAGAATTGCTTAAACGAAAAGTCACTGGGATCGCTTACGAAACGATCACCGATCGCCGTGGTGGTCTGCCTTTGCTTACGCCGATGTCGGAAGTTGCCGGACGCATGGCGATTCAAGTCGGCGCGCACTATCTCGAAAAGATGAGTGGTGGGCGCGGCATTCTGCTCGGCGGCGTTCCCGGGGTCCCGGCGGCGCGCGTGGTGATCATCGGCGGCGGTGTGGTGGGAACCAACGCTGCCAAGATCGCAGTCGGCATGGGTGCGCATGTCACTATCATCGATAACAACCTCGATCGCCTGCGGGAACTCGACGACATTTTTCTTTCGAAGATTTCGACGCTCGCCTCCAGTGCCTACATGATTCACGACGCGATTCAGAACGCGGATTTGATTGTCGGAGCAGTATTGGTACCGGGCGCTGCCGCACCAAGACTGGTCACCCGCAACATGTTGAAAGATGTGCCCAACGGCTCCGTGATTGTCGATGTCGCGGTAGACCAGGGAGGCTGCATCGAGACCACGCATCCGACGACGCATTCTGATCCGACTTACTACGTTGAAGGCGTCCTGCACTACTGCGTCGCGAATATGCCGGGCGCGGTGCCACGCACATCCACGTTTGCGCTGACGAATGCCACCTCGCCTTATGCGGTGAAGCTGGCTAACAAGGGACTAACGGCGATCAAAGACGACCCGGGATTGAAAGAGGGAGTGAATACTTACACTGGCCACCTGACTTACGAGGCAGTCGCAATCGCGCAGGGATTGGACTACACGCCGCTGGATAAGCTGCTTTAACAAAGCTTAGGGGTCTTTCGTCTTTGGTTCTGCCGTTCTGTGATAAGGCTGCTGGAAGATGAGACAGGAAATCGGCGTGAAAGTGCAAAGATCCAAGAGCAAAGGCCAAAGACCAGCTTTTCTGATTCTTCAGTCGCCCACACACTAAAAAGCGCCGACAAGTCGGCGCTCTCGAAAGGCCTCGCATACCTCGCTTGTGATTCCCTAATCCGCAGTCAGCAATAGCCCCTCGACACACTCCAGCAACTTTTCCGGCGAGACCGGCTTTGGCAGAAACGCGTCGACCTGTGCGGGCTCCTGGCTTTCCTCGGATCGCTCCAACGCACTCAGCAATACGAGCGGAATTTGTGATAGCTGCGCACTGGTTCTGAAGAAACGACATAGCTGATAGCCGTTGAAGTGCGGCATCATCGCGTCTGTAATCACCAGATCAATCGCGCAATTGAGCGCCACTCTCATCGCCTCCAAACCATCGCCGGCGGACAACACTTTGTAACCAGCCCGCTCGAGTACGATCTGCAGATAGCGTCTGAGGGACCGGTCGTCTTCAACCAGCAGGACAGAGATCGGTTTACCGGAGCCGGAATTTTCCGCCGTGCCTGAGAGAGAATTTGAAAGAATTTTTTCCTGAGTGATCATGCGAGACCGATTGAATTGCGGAGGTCGTGAGGACAATTGCAGGGTGCCCGGGAATAAATACAGGGCACAAGCAGAGTAAGACGGCAGCTGGGGGGTTGTCAATTACTATGTCAAAAACGTGGTCTTTGGTCCTTGGTCTTTGGTCTTTGGCTTTGGACTTTGGACTTTGGACTTTGGTTTGATCGTGAGTCAAAGACCAAAGTCCAACGACCCAAGCCCAGCTTCTAGTCAATAAACTCCCGTTGCCACAATTCCAGATTCAACAGTTGAAAGACTTGCAGATTGAAGTCTTCCCGGCCGGAAAGATTCAGCTCGATTATTCTCTTGACCTCCTCAGGACGAAAAAGGCCGC
>JBGTLE010000314.1:0-4036 GCA_041744295.1 Pyrinomonadaceae bacterium
CTGAAGGGTTTCACGGGACTGGCCATCACGATCGGCTCGATTGTGACTCTATTCGTGGCGATGCAGGTCACTGGGCGTATCCGCTGGACGGAAAAGTTTAGTTTGAAAACGGCAGAACCGACTGCGGAATTGTCCTGAACTGTTAACGATCGCCAGTTCGCATCGTCTTAGTCGTTAAGAAGTCCGAAAGTCTAAAGTTCAATGTCCAAGGTCAAACCGGCATTGGGCTTTGGACTTTCGACTAAACGATAAGCCCCGAACTTTCGTGAGAATCGAGTCGTACTAAGGCTGCAAGTTCCGAACGCGGTACTCCTACATGAGAGCCATATTTTCTTTTTACACTGACGCGCTGAAGATTGCCCTGCAGTCGATTTTCGCCCATAAACTCCGCGCGTTCCTGACTCTAATCGGGATCATCATCGGCGTCGCTTCCGTAGTGACAGTCGGCGCATCAATCAGTGGGCTCAATACTTACGTCGTCGAAAAGGTCTCGAAAGTTCTGGGCAGCAATCATTTCATGATTGCCCGCATGGCGTTCTCCGGACGGATGTCCGATGACGAGTTTGAGCTTCGCAACCGGCGTAACAAGCGGCTCAACTGGGATGATTACGAATGGGTAAAAGAGCACTGCAAGAGTTGCTCGGAAGTGGGCGCCCAACTGCAAAGCGGTACCGATCTAAAGCAGGAGGGCATCGAATTTCCGGGAGCGATGGTGTTCGGTTCCTCTGCCAACATGGTGGATATCGAAGACAAGACGATTGAGGAAGGACGGTTTCTTTCCGACGACGAGGTAGGGCGCTCGGCGCTTGTCTGCGTGCTGGGTGGCGACATCAAAGAGAAGTTCTTTGGCAGTACCAGTCCGATCGGTAAGACGCTGAAGGTGCGCGGGCTGCCCATGCGCATTGTCGGGGTTGAGGAGAAGCGCGGTTCGTTCTTTGGCGACTCGTTTGACCGGCATATCTACATTCCCGTCACCACTCATATGCAGATCTTCGGCCGCGGTGGCTTACAGATTCATGGCAAGACCCGCGAGCGCGCAACGTTTCAAACGGCGATTGAGGATGCGCGAGTGGCGATGCGAAACAAGCATCGGTTGAAAGGTAATGAGGAGGACGACTTCGGTCTGGTGAATGTTGAAGAACTCAACAATCAGATTGATCAGTTTACCGGAAGCATTGCGGCAGTCGTTGTTCCGATCACTCTTATCACACTGATAGTCGGCGGCATCGTGGTGATGAATATCATGCTGGTGAGTGTTACCGAGCGAACGTTTGAAGTGGGATTGCGGAAAGCGGTAGGCGCGACCCGCCGGCAGATTTTGCTTCAGTTCCTGATCGAGTCGGCAATTCTGTGTGTGCTTGGTGGCGTGCTCGGGCTGTTGCTTGCCTGGGGCGTGACCGAACTTATCACGGCACTCGCTTCTATCACGATGACGATAACGATCGGTTATATCCTGCTGGCAATTATAGTCTCGACGGTGATTGGGATGGTCGCTGGGATCTATCCGGCCTTCAAAGCCGCGCGGCTCGATCCGATCCTGGCGCTGACGGCGACGACTTAAAGGAGAGTTTCTAGTTTCAAGTTTCTAGTTTCAAGTCGGGTCCTTTGCGCAATTGGTATTTCTTGAGGCGGCACAAATTACCAGAAATCAAAAACTAGAAACTAGAAACTAGAAACTTGAAACTTGAAACTTGAAACTTTGTTCGGTTGAGATGAAGATCAGACTTCCAAAAAGTGTCTTACGGGAAACGCTCGGGATGGCGCTGGACAGCGTTCGCTCGCACAAGTTTCGCAGTTTCCTTACGGTGCTGGGCATCGTCATCGGGGTGATGACTGCAATCATTATTGCTTCAATTCTCACCGGGATGCGTCAGAGTATTATTTCGATCATCGAAGAGTACGGCACCAACAATATCTACGCGTTTCATCTTTCCACTGGCCCGCGTGTTGGTGAAGATCGCTCAGAGCGCTCGCGGAAGCCACTCACGGTTGACGATGCGGAAGCTATCGCTCGGCAGGCCGGCGCGGTTCAGGAAGTTGCTCACGTCGCTCCCAACGTTGGTTATAGCGGCGGACCCTTTGACGACAACATCACATACGCGGGACACAACTATCGCTGGGGAAACACCCAGGGCGTATCACCAAACTACGCGGGCATTACCAATGTAGTTGTGAAGGAAGGCCGCTTCATCTCTGAGATGGATGATCAGCAGCGCGCCAACGTGATGGTCATCGGCGTGAATGCGGCTGACGCTCTCTTTCCCGGCCAGAACCAGATCGCCGGCACCCAGGTTCGCATGGGTGGTTACAACTTTGAAGTAGTCGGGGTGTTGGAGAAACGTAAGGCAGGATTCTTTGGAGAGAATGAAGAAGACAACGCGGTCTTTATTCCCTATCGCACCGCGCAGAAGGTCGCGCCCGCGCGCGGTTACATGTTGATGATCATTCAGGCGAAATCGGGCCACACCCTCGAGGCGCTCGAACAAGCCGAAGACATTTTGCGTCGCCGCCGCAATGTGAAGTTTGGTGATCCCAACAACTTCGATATTAAGACTGCCGATAAATTCATCGAACAGTTCGACAGTATCACCGCGATGGTCGGATTGATTGCTATCGCGATTTCCAGCCCGGTCTTTTGGTTGGCGGCATTGGTGTGATGAACATCATGTTGGTCAGCGTTACTGAGCGAACCAAGGAGATCGGGGTAAGAAAAGCGCTCGGGGCACGGCGGAAAGACATCGTGCGCCAGTTTCTGTTTGAAGCGATGACGCTTACATTTTTGGGCGGCATTCTCGGCGTGGTGTTAGCGGTAGGGATCAGCAACCTCATCATGCTGCTGGTGCCAAGTCTTCCGGCGTTGGTTCCCACCTGGGCCGTGGTGACAGGTCTCACCGTGTCAATCGGCGTTGGTCTGATATTCGGCGTGTGGCCGGCGCGCAAGGCCTCCCGACTCGATCCCATCGAGTGTCTGCGATACGAATAACCCGAATAATAATTAAGAGTTCGTTTATAATTCGGGTACTTCGTACCAGTGCTGAGTACTGAGTACTGAGTTCCGCGACGCTTGGTGTTCCAAATTCGAGATCACCTCGATTTTTGGAACTCAGTACTCAGCACTCAGTACTGAAAGAGACCCCATTGACCACAACCTCTCAACGTGATTTGGCAAGAGAGTACTTGACCTACATTCAGGTTGAGAAGGGGCTCGCCCGTCATACGCTCGACAGCTATGCGCGCGATTTGGCGCGTTTGAATGAGTGGGCAACAGGCAGGCAGAAGTCGCTTCCGAGCCTGACGAGATCTGATCTTCGTGCCTGGATAGCTTCGCTCTCAAAGGAAGGATTGGCGCCCACATCAGTTGCCAGAGCCGTCAGCGCCGCACGCGGCTTCTTTCGTTTTCTGATGTTGGACAACCACATCAAGACCTCCCCAACTGAAGAGCTTGATACGCCGCAACGTTTTGCTTACCTGCCAACATTTCTTACCGAAGACGAAGTAAATCGACTATTTGCCGCACCCGATATTGCAACTCCTGAGGGCATTCGCGATCGAGCGATTCTGGAACTGCTTTATGCCGCCGGATTGCGTGTCTCGGAACTTGTCTCGCTGAAACACACAGACGTGGATCTCAACACAGGACTCGTAGTCTGCTACGGCAAAGGCAATAAAGAGCGACGCGTGCCAATGGGCAAGAGTGCGATCCACTGGTTGCAACAGTATGCGTCGGTAAAGTCGAGCTACGGAAAAGCGACGGCGCCAAATATGTTCCAGCATCGAGGAAAAGCGCTGACCAGGCAATTCATCTGGGCGATGATCAAACGCCAGGCAAAGACGGCCGGTGTGAAAGATATTTCTCCTCACACACTGCGTCACAGTTTTGCTACGCATCTGCTGCAGCACGGCGCCGATTCGCGCTCGGTGCAGGCGCTGCTGGGCCACAGCGATATTTCGACGACGCAGATCTACACGCACATGACTGATCGACATTTGCGTAGTGCGTACGACAAGCACCATCCAAGATCGCGGGTAAAATCGA
>JBGTLE010000315.1:0-5012 GCA_041744295.1 Pyrinomonadaceae bacterium
GATGCGCAACCACTTTGCGAAGGCGAGCAATCTCGCTTGGGCCTGTCGTTTGGGCCGCGCTAATTAGCGCGGCTTTCAAACGGGCTAAATCTGGATCGGTCGGTATCTCAGCTAACCGCGCGCTAGCCTTCCAATGTGTCCAAGTCTTGCGGGCAAGCAACAATTCAGGTTCGTAGCCGTGAAACCGAACGAAATTGCCGAACGTGAGAGGTTGGCTAGCTTCATGTTCGAAAGACTCCAAGCGGTCAGGCACTTGGTCAGCCAGGTTCCGCAGGTTCTCGCGGATGTTTGCCAGCACGGTCTCACGCGCAACGCGGTCGAGTTGGATGTTGCAACCGGCGGGTAGATGAGGAAAGTCGAGTTCAACCTCTCGCTGAATATTAAATCGCCGTCTTGCCAGTAAAGCCTTCAACTTCAGGTCGATGCGATAGCGACGGTGTGCTTGCCCCACGAAATCGATCACGGTGAGGCAATCTTTTTCAGGAGCGTGGCGTAAGCCACGCCCGAGTTGCTGAAGAAAGACTGTGAGACTCTCGGTGGGGCGCAGGAATAAGACGGTGTTTACGTCGGGTACGTCGAGACCCTCATTCAACACGTCGCGCGTGAACAGGAATCGGATCTTACCTGCGCGGAAATCGCTAAGTAATTTAGTTCGTTAATCGGACTCAGTCTCCCCAACGAGCACAGCGGAAACAATCCCGCGTTCATTGAATTTCTCAGCCATGAACTCAGCGTGCGAAATTGACACGCAGAACCCGATGCCGCGGACTCGTTCCAAGTCAGGCTCAAAGCGTAGCAATGAACTCACGACAACATCCAATCGCTTGAGTGCTAGCACATGGGCACCTGTATACACGTTCTCCAGTGCCGCGATGTCATATTTTCCATTACGCCAAAACTGGTCACTTGCTAACGAAACCGGGTCGGCGACACCAAAGTAATGAAACGGACATAGCAGCTTCTCTTCAAGTGCCTCGGGCAATCGAATCTCCGCCGCGAATCGGTTGCCAAAATCGGCCGCGACACTAGCTCCGTCCATTCGCTCAGGTGTGGCCGTCAGTCCGAGGAGAATGTTTGGCTTGAACTTTTCAAATATCGCACGATAGCTGGCCGCCGGACCGTGATGAACTTCGTCGATTACGATGAAGTCATAAAAACCCGAGCCTAGTTGTTCCCATAACCTTCGAGTTCCGACCATATCGACAGAGCAAAAGAGATGGTCGAAACGGGTCGCAACGTAAGGTCCAACGAGTAGTTCACCGAAATCCGGAATGCGCAGGACCCCACGGAAAGTGCCGACGGCCTGTTCGAGGATCTCCTTCCGGTGGGCAACAAACAACAGTCGCGCCTGCCGCTGTCTGCTCTCAAAAAACCGTTTGAAATCAAATGCGGCCACTACTGTCTTACCCGTACCTGTCGCCGCCACGACAAGATTACGCATGTGCCCGTGGACGACGCGTTCCGCCTCCAATGCATCAAGAATACGCTCTTGAAAGGGATGGGGTCGGATGTCAAAGAACGCCGCCGTCATAATCGAGCTGGTTCGGGCGTGCCTCAGAGCCTCTCGCAGCACGAAGGGCTCGTCCGCGCTAAACGGTATAAACTCGTGGCTGTTCCAGTAGGTCTCAAACTCAGCAACGAACTTGGCTAAGATGTGAGGCATGTCCTGCGCGGTGACCTTGAGAGTCCATTCGAGTCCGCTGGTCATTGCCGCTTGTGACATGTTCGCCGAGCCAATGTACGCCGTTGAAAAACCGCTGTCCCGGCGAAAGTGGTACGCCTTCGCATGAAGTCGCGTGCGCTCCGTGTCGTAAGAAATGCGAACGGAGATGTTTGGAAGACGTGCGAGCCATTCAATTGCCTCCGCATCCGAAGCACCCATATAAGAGGTCGTGATGATGCGCACTTTGCCGCGGCGACCCGTGATCTCTTCGAATGCAGGCATCAACAGTCTTAGCCCAGACCACTTAATGAACGACACGAGTAAATCCACCTCATCAGCGGAACTCATTTCTCGTGCAAGTTCATTTACGAGTTGCGGATCAGTTGGAGAACCGGTGAACAAGCTGCTTTCCAACAAGGATGTCTCTGGCCTTGGCATCGCACCTGCCGCGTAGTGAGGCGGCGTCACTTCAAGAAGGACAGGTTTGTTGGCGGAAAGGAGACGGTTACTTCGTAAGAAAGCTGATGTAGGACTGTCCGCGATCTGCTCAACAATTTGATTGCAGATTCTCAATCGTGTAGCGGGATCATTCTCTAGTTGGAGGGCTTTCTCTACCAGTCGCGCCAGGAAGGCCGTGTAACGGGCCGGTTCCTCTTCAGGATCGAGTTTCCCTAAAAACCGACCGCAACTCCGGATGGCGTTGCAGGATCTGACTCAACTCTTCGTCGAGCAGCCTTTCGTAGATTCCCTGTGGTAGTGCTGTCACTCCAGAATGTCCTCAAGGGTCTGCGTTGACTGAGGCAGCGTTGATAAACTGGAACTTGTACGAAGCGCATTGGAAGCGTGTTTTGCAAGAAGCTCGCAGTCTGGCTGGAATCTCTTTGGAAGCATTAACTGCTTACCGTCAAAACTCAGGAGCCACTCCACAGTCTGCTTCGAATCCGCTGTCACTCGATGTAGATCTGGGGAGAATCTGACCACGAAGTCCGGCTCAATCCACATCAAATGAGAATCAATGGCTCGATCATGAAGTGCGTTTAAGCAAAGTCCGTTGCGAGGATTTAGCCGGTTGACGGGATCCTCAGCCCAAGGAACAATGTGACTCGCCACCAGCAGAGATCGAATTGAAAGGCCTGTGACGCAGCAGCAGAAGCCATAAGCAGATAAGACCCGCCGGCGAAAGAATCTTTGATTCACCCGAACCCTGACAATCGCTTCACGTTCTTTCCCGGGCGGAGGCAAATCGTCGGTTTCAATTTGCGTGACCTCCTCGATACTCCTGCCTTCGCGTTCAGCAAGTAGCCTTTCGCTTTCGAAGGCGAGCGCTTCAGGATTCTTTGCAAACTCAAGCCAGACCGCTTCTTCCCCCTTCGCACCGTGCGGCAGTCCTTTGATATTACGTCGTTGAAGGAAAGGATCGAGTCGTGAGAAGTTTGCGAGCTTGAGTGATGCGGAACCGACTGTTCTGCCGAGCAGCGCGGCCAATTCGATTATCTCTGGGTTCCCCATGTGAATCGTGCCGAACTCGATTTTGTTGTAGAGATGGAAGGCAATGATATGTTCCTCGCGAGTCCAGTCCTGACCGTTACGTTCGGTTGGTGCCGCGAGGCCAGCCTTTCCTTTTTGGCACTTCGGACCTTTCCGTTCCCAAGCGTCCGTGCTGTTGCTACCATAGACGTTCAAGCACCGCTGGCATTTCAAAACCCAAACGCGCGCGTTGTAGTCAGTACCGCGCTCATCAGTTAGACGTAAGAGCTGTTGGTTATTGCGGTTGATGTTGCCCGGCGCTTTCACGGCGCAAACTTTATCAGTTTGCGCTTTGATGTAGAAGAGGAGTGTCGTGTTTCAGAATGCCTTACCGGTCTGCGGAAGATCGTGCGCATTATACTGCTGCATATATGCTTGGGGAGATAAAAATAGTTCCGCTTGAGGAATCGCAGATTGAAGCGGCGGGAGTGGCGATGGCCCGCGCGTTCTTTATCGATCCCATCATGGAATACATGTTCCCCGACGAAGACCAGCGGAGGCGGCTCGCACCGTGGCACTTCAGTGCTCACATACGTTACGGCTATCTCTTTGGCGAGGTCTACACGACGAGCGGACATCCGGATGGAACAGCCGTGTGGTTCCGGCCGGGAGAAAACGAACTGACCGCTGAACGCATCGAGCAGGCAGGGCTCGATCAAGCACCGGACGTTCTAGGAGCTGCGGCTTGGGCGCGCTTCAATAGCGTATGCGACTACGTCGAGAGGCTGCATCCCAAAGAAGTGCCCGAACCTCATTGGTATCTGCCATTGCTGGGAGTCGACCCTCGGCTACAGGGCCAGGGCGTCGGCAGCGCTTTGTTGAGACTCATTCTCAATCGCGCAGACAAAGATGGCTTGCCTGCCTATCTGTGGACGACAAAGGCGCGGAACGTGCCTTTTTATCAGCGGAATGGTTTTGAAGTATTAACCGAAGGAGTTGAGCCGAGTAGCTCGATACGATTCTGGACGATGAGGAGATGAGGAGACACGAGCGAGCAAACGTGTATTCGCAAACATCAAACCAGACAAGCGCGGCGTTCGATGAAATTTACAAGAGAGTTCCTCCGGAACAAGTCGCTCGGCTGAAGAAGTTTCGGCTCACTCATCCATATAAACAGCTGGTTGTCGGCGACACGAAATGGGAGTACATATCTTGCGGGCAAGGAGAACAAACGCTGCTGTTACTCCCCGGAGCGTTATCCGTAGGCGAGTCAACATTCCCGTTCATCACGGCTTTTGAGAATGAATACCGGATCATCGCGCCTTCTTATGCACTGTCACTCACTATGACAGGGTTGTGCCGCGGGTTAGCTCATATTCTGGAAACGGAGGGTCTCAATCAGGCCCACGTCCTTGGCGGTTCATACGGCGGACTCGTGGCGCAATATTTTGCTCGCCAAAATGCAGACAAAACCCGCAGCCTCATCCTGTCTCACACCTTTGTACTCACTCCAAAGTACGCGAAACCACTTTGGCTTGCCGGCAAGCTGGTGCCCGCGTTTCCCAAAAGCCTGTTCGGACCTATTCTCAAGTTGCGGCTTAGTAAACTGCTGCTCTCGAGGCTCCGCGCCGTCAATCATCCTGAAGCGGAGTTCTGGCGCGCTTACTTTAACGAAGCGATCGCCCTGGGCCAGCTGAAACAAGTTTTCATCCATCAAAACAAGTGCTTACTTGATCTCGCCCATCAGCCGCAATTTACGCCTGATGACCTAAAGGGATGGCAGGGAAAAGTTCTCATCATCGAATCCGGTGATGACCCCGCGATACCGGCACGTGAGAGAGCTTTGCTGAGAAGTACATATCCAGAAGCTCAGGTGCATACC
>JBGTLE010000316.1:0-3695 GCA_041744295.1 Pyrinomonadaceae bacterium
ATCGTGAAAGGGCGCGGCCTGGCGGAGAGTTTCAACTCCTGCTCTCACGGAGCGGGACGCAAGATGTCGCGCGGCGCAGCCAAGAGAGCGTTCAGCGAGTCCGATCTTGCCCGGCAAACTGCGGGCGTTGAATGTCGCAAGGACCGCGGAGTGCTGGATGAAATCCCCGGGGCCTACAAATCGATTGAAACTGTGATGAAGAACCAGGAAGACCTGGTCGAGGTTGTCGCCGAGATCAAGCAAGTGGTCTGCGTGAAAGGATGACACGGAGGTACGGAGATGCGGGGACAAGGGGACGCGGAGACACGGGGACGCGGGGATGGCCGGTAGTTTAGAGTTCAACCTTTAGGTTGCGGGTTGATAGCGCGGCAAGCTAAAGCTTGAACTCTAAACTGCCCGCACCAGCCGTACGGAGGGCCTAGAGCGTGATCGCTGTAAAACATCTGACGATGGAGGAGCTGGAAGCTGGGCTGGACGAGATCAGACGCTCGCCCAAAGACGAAGGCGTGGTGGAGCTGATTGTGCGGCGGCCACAAATCGATGAGCGCGAAGTTCTGGAGGAAGGTGAACTCAGTCTGCTTGAAGGCCTCGCGGGTGACAGTTGGAAGATGCGCCGCAGTTCCAGTACGGCGGATGGGTCGCCGCATCCTGAGATGCAACTCAACGTGATGAACTCTCGCACGATTGCTCTGGTGGCGCAGTCCAAAGAACGCTGGCCGCTGGCAGGTGATCAGATTTTCCTGGATCTCGATCTGAGCGCTGAAAACTTGCCTGCTGGAACAAAACTAGCACTCGGATCGGCAGTGATAGAAGTTACTGCGCCACCGCACATGGGCTGCAAGAAATTTGTCGCCCGCTTCGGGTTGGATGCGATGAAGTTTGTCAATTCAGCTGTGGGAAAGGAACTCCACCTGCGCGGCATAAATGCCAGGGTCATCACGCCCGGTGTGTTTCGGATTGGTGATGTTGTAAAGAAAACCTAGCGAGTCGACTGTAAGAAGAATCGACGGCCTGGATCGCTCAAGTTATAGAAATTCGCAGACTGCCCCCTTCCCGACCTGTAAATTTGTTCTCCTTGAGTTTGTACACCTAATCGATCGCGTTGCGTCGCTCAGGACGGTTTGATGAACTGCTATCTAGTTTACTGGCTTGCACTCATCCCCGATAGATGCTCCACGGATAATTTAGTGTCTGCAGTTTCCCAAGCCTTATCAAGTTCGCGTTGGACCATTAATGCGGAACTCTCTTTCCCCTGGCGCTTCAGGCTTTCAACCAGACCGAATAAGGCGCGTCCGTTGCGCGGGTGTTTGGCAATCTCATCGCGAAAAACTTTCTCCGCTGCCGCATAGTCACCATTCATTAACAAGGCGCCGCCTAGCAATTCGCGCGCTGGCAAATCCCAATCGGACGGCTCGTTGTAACCAACGCTGTCCTCGGCTTGGACCGCCTTATGCAAAAGCGGCAGCGCCGTTACCCTGTCGCCGCGGGCCATGGCGATCTTGCCGGCGAGCATCAGTTCCGCAACCTTTAGCACATCGTGAGCACTATTGTTGCCCAACCCCGCGTCAGACGTAATCGTTTTAACCACCGACTGAAAGGCTTTTAGTTCCGAGTCGGAATCGGCCGGTTTATTCATCCCTGCCAGCGCTGTTCCGCGCGCGAAATGCCAGAACGCGGTGGTGATCTTCATTTCCGGATCGGGCAGCGGTGTCTCCAATATTTGGTCCCACTTGCTGAAACGAACCAGCGTCACGGCAGCATAGGGCATAAACATTTCCAACATCGGCATCGCCTTGAGATGCGGTTTGACGTTAGCCTCAAGTTCGCGCGCGGCTTTAATTGAGTCCTCAAACCTGCCCTTCATCGCGTTGGCGGCAGCCAGGAAGTGAATGTTGTGGTTGTAGTACATCATCGAATAGACGTTCTGCGCACCCGCGGTGGCGATGTACTCCCGGTCAGCAACGATTGCATCGGCGTTTACCTGTGCTGCCTCGTGGTAGTCGCCAGTGCGTATGTAAATGTGCGACGGCATATGGACCAGGTGTCCGGCCTTGGGCGCCAGTTTTCCCATCCGCGCGGCGCTCGGTAATGCTCGCTCGGGCGTTCTCGAAGCCTCCACAGCGTGAATGTAGTAATGATTGGCGCCCAGATGGTTTGGATTGCGCCGCAGTACTCCTTCGAGAATCGCTACCAGCTCCTCCGTCCCTTCAGACGGCTTACCGTCCAGCGACCAGAGTTTCCAGGGTCGCAGGTTCATCATGCTTTCGGCATAAAGCGTAGCCGCGTCCAGATCGTCGGGATAACGTTTGACTAATTCACCCATGGCATTCTTGTAGTCGAGTGCAAGTTTCTGCCGGTCAGCCTGCGGATCGTAGGAATACCTCTTAACCAGCGCCTGGATGTAAGCGCGTTCGTGTTCCGAGGTTTTCTGCGAGAGTGTCAGCCCCTGTTGCAGGCTTGTGTACGCCTCTTTCAGCTGAGGCGCGTCAGCTTGGAGGTTGTAGTTTGAACCGAGAGCCAGCGCCATACCCCACCAAGCCATGGCCAATTGCGGATCAAGCGAAGCGGCACGTTTGAACGAACGCAGGGCTTCCTGGTGGTTGAAGCCGTACATGTAAGCCATACCTTGATTGAAAAAGTTTTGAGCCTCCGGGTTGGTGGTTGAGACCGGAAGACTTACCTCGCCCAAGCCGGAGGTCAGCGACGCAGCTTCCGGTGCCTTTGGTGAGTGACCGTGTTGGGCAGGGGTTACCATGGGAACAAGCAGTGTTAGCGTGAGCATTAGGTACTTCATTTGAATTCTCCTTAAGAATGGCTCGTAAAACGGGAAAGACGAGGCAATTTCCAGATATCTTTGATCTGAAAGCCGCGCGAATTGATTTTCTGACGCAGCGTCTCACCCTCCAGATATTCCATCGCTGTGTAAGGCTTGCTGTCGCCCGGCTTTCATGTCAGGGAACCGAGTCGGACTTAGTTTAATCTAAGAGGGGGAGTACGACGAAGTGGGCTCACTCCGGAGTGAGATGTCTATAGCGCTGGACAACCAACCGCCACCACCGGCGCCGTTCGGAGGGGAGGAACTCAGCTTGGCAGGTACTAATCCAGCATCATCCCGCCCCTCCGAACGGTGAAACGGTGTTCACTATGTCGCGGTCTATAAACATTTGACTCCTACGGAGTAAGGCGAGCAAGCTAAAGCTCGAACTCCAAACTACTGTCAGCAATCTGCGACTGTGAGGGGTCTACTGGTGGAATCGCTTTTAATGAGGTAGATACGATCCACGAAACCGCACGAAATAACACTAAGAGGAGTTCGTGTCGGTTCGTGTGATTTAATGGATCGCCAAAGCTCTTTGTCTTTATTCTCCGAAAGGAAGGCCCATGTTGTTAAGTCTCATCTTATTGTTCGCCTCCGTCGTGACCGCAGCGGACGGAGTTCCCATTCACTATGAGGTTAAGGGAAAGGGGGAGCCGGCGCTGGTGTTCATCCATTGCTGGAGCTGTGACCGGTCGCTGTGGGACAGCCAGGTCGCCTTCTTCGCTAAGAACCACCGCGTGGTCACGATCGATCTGCCTGGCCATGGCGAGTCGGGTAAGGGAAGAACCAGCTGGTCAATCGAAAGTTTCGGCGAAGACGTTAAGAGAGTCGTGAAGAAGCTTGGTCTGAAGCGGGTCGTGCTCATCGGCAGTTCCAT
>JBGTLE010000317.1:0-3511 GCA_041744295.1 Pyrinomonadaceae bacterium
ACCTGGCCGCGTCTTCAAAACTGGAAGCCTCAACTCCGTTCTTTTCCAGAAGCCAACGGGTTAAACGCAACGACATCTTGACTCGCTCAGTCCGCTCTCTATTCATGCGCGACCGTGCATGGGCAAAGACTTCCTCGGCCATCGTTACTAGATCATCAGGAAGGGTTTCAGGCTTTTCGCTGAGCACGGTATCAAGCCGCCTGCCATAACGGTCTAGCCGTTGCTCGAAGCCAGATGGTGAGTGTTCGCTGAGGTAGGAAAAGTTCTCTATGTGTAATTCTTTTAGGATTCGGTCGCCTCGTTCGAGAAAACCGAATGAAAGTTCTCGTTGACCCTCAGCGTCCAATTTGTCGATGACGTTGCCGGCCGCAATCGCCCACGCCCTGGCGGCCTGAGTTGATATGCGTTTGTTTCCGGTAAAGCGCTCAAGACGAACTGCAGCTTCCTTGGCCTTTGTGTCTGCGGCCTTGTTTGAAACGACATCACACACCAGGCCTATGGGTAGAACCTCTTGGCCAAAGCCAGCGTCAATTGTTCGAAGTATCAAATCCCCTACTTGACCCGATGACTGACCAACCCACTGTCGAACACCATCGCGCATCTCAGGTGGACTTGCGGCATACCGAGATAATTTTTCGCGATCTATTGTCCACTCAAGCAGGTCTTGAGCATCAGGACGGGCTGACTTGAAGCCAAGATGTTCCCTCAGGACAATACCCCAGACCGTTTCCTCATCGAGTACCCCGCTCGGCACAACCGGATATCCGGTGGGCGGAACGTTTTGCAACAACACGCTCGCGAGCCATTGTTTCCCGACCAAACTCGGATCGACTTTGCGGGCCTGAAAATGTTCAAGGAGGACATCCCAGGGTCTGACGCGATGCAATCGACCCTTGGCAAATCGCGCCAGAATATCATCGCCGAGGTCTGACTGCTCTAAGTCAGTGATAACCACCAACGGAGCTTGCGCAAGATCTCGCGACACCAGTGCTTCGCGCACTTGAAGGACGGAATTGCATTGAACAAACTGATATTCTCGATCGTCAACCACATCCAGCTCGGCGCCATCCCAGCCGCTACTCGATCGGATTCCGATTACTCGGGCATCGCGCGACTTCTTATGGATGGAGCCCACTTGCGCACGGATCTGTGAGGTTGTTGGCGAGCTTGAACTCACGGACGGTAAACCTCCCAGGAAACCTTGAGTCGTGCGTTCTCATCAGCTTCAAGTTCCTCTTCAATCTCCTCAACGACTTTCTCAAAATCATCCTTACTAATTTCCCGATTTCCCTTTGAAAGCAAAGCGTACGTTTTTGATGTCGGAACGGGTGGGTCCACAATGATTGGCGGTTGAGGTTGAACCGGTGGAACGGTTGACGCCTCCGCGAGCAGTCTGACCGCCCGGCTCTCCACCTCTTTCAACGCAGGAGCTAATGCGACAACGTATTCATCTTTCTGAAAGGCGTCGCGAAGAGTCTGGCGGATAGCCTTAGCCGCGCCTTCACGCTGACCTCCTAGACGATCTACTGCTTCAAGCAATTCCCATTTTACGTGCGAGAGCGCTTCGACCACATCTGATGCTTTCTTCAAGCTTGTCCCCATCGCAGACTCAGACGACGCAACGTCGGCAACAAGAATAGCGGCCACCACTTGATCGTTATTGGCTTGCTTGAGAGCGTCGAGCAGCGCCTTTGTGTTCACAGCGGTGCGGTAACGTGGTGTGGCTACGCCATCTTCTGACAAAGACGGGAGCAGCGTCTTCAGCTTCTCGCAAAGATCATCACATGAGGGTTTACCTGCCGCACCAATTGCTTTGATATCGGTAGCAAACTTCGCAACATTAGTAGCGCTAACCAGTGGCGAGGTTGTTACCCCGAAGATCGCAGCGGCTCTCTTCGAAGCCTTCTCCCATTCGTCTCCAGTCGGCAAGGTTTGTTCTCTCAACTCGAGATCATCGGGGAGGTTCTCAACGACGGGAGTATATGGCCCGCTGTGCAAGAAGAAGGATCGATTCGTCTGCGCGGCGAATGCCATTATCACCAGATTCTGAAGTTCCTTCGGCATTCCCATCACCGATGGTTGATCGATCCAAGCCCTGAGCTTACCCACAGTAGCCGACCCACCGAACTCGGCTTCCTTTTTCAAAAAATGGTTTTTCCAGTGCTGGCCCAGAAGAAAGACAGTCTCGTGCATTACTCCCAGCTTAAGTGGATCAGCAATCTGTCGCATTTCTTTCCTTAGGGGCTGCTCGACAACCAACCGACCGTCAGCGATCTGCGTCGACCGTTCCACTGTTTCGTACACGCGTCTGAGAGCCGGAACGCTTAACTTCGACTCTTTCTCGAACTGCGGGTGGGCCGGAAACTGGTGTTTAAGCATCTGATCGAGCAACTGCTCAAACGCTTCGCTGAAATTGGCCCCGATCGGTGCCTGCAAGCTCATGCTTTCGTCCAATGACTGAAGATGTTCGGCTGCGCCAAGTGCGTGATTGTCATTAACGGAGCCGGCTATGGGATTCGTGATGCCATACATCCCTTCGAGATAACTGATCATTTGATGACGCAGTTGACTCTGCTGATTCTCCAATAGGGATCTCGCCGCGCTCCGATCCACCGGCAACAGATGAGTTACGTAGTTGTTGAATCTGTCGCCAAGTAGAATGTAGTCAAGAATCACGAGTGTGCCGAGTTCCTTTTACGCCTGTTTGCTTAGAAAGGAAGGTACCCACGCAACTGCGCGAGACGGCTGGTCATGGCCACTCAGGAATCTTTCAATCTTGGCAACGTCATCTCTAGGACCGTGACCCTCGGTATCAAATGGGTAGTCGATGATGAGTCGCCAATCGTCTCCGGAATTAATAAGAGATGCATCTGGCAATTCTCGTACGTTTCCAAACAAGATCTCGCAAGATCGCTTGGTCGCCCGCCAGACGAATTCAAAATGCAGGACCAATTTGTCTTCTTGTTGAACACCCAGCTGCTGAAACAGAATCTCCTTAATCTTGCGCATCCTATTGCCATGATTATCTTCAGCCTGCGCCTGCACGATGATGCTGTCCGTGTCGACACCGGTAAGTTGGACTGAGATCGTTGGATTGGTCGGCTCGTCGCCTATCTTGATTTGACCGACCTCGGCGGCCAGCTTCCTGAATTTCTGCAATACCATCTGCGTTTCCCGCCCTGGAACCGGAGATTTAATCGTTCCGTGGTTGAGATCAGCCAGCCTACTCGCAGTCAAACCTCTCAGCGATTCAACGTTTGGCGCAAGTGCAGAAAGCAGGGCCGTTTTTACTAATCGATCGTCGTTTCTCAAAGCTATAACCTTCGGATCATCCGGAGAAAGTTTGTCCATCTCCTCAAACCTCAAACTGTGATCGCGTTCCAGAATCGGCCTCAGTTTTTGCTGGTAAAGCTTTTTGGCGTTTTCGAAGTGAACCTTCATCACATCGCTAAAGGCTTCGTCGCCCTACGAGATCGCATCGAACAGGTCACCGACCGGAACGATGTCGCCC
>JBGTLE010000318.1:0-12123 GCA_041744295.1 Pyrinomonadaceae bacterium
TTAGTAGACGGTTCAAGCCTGAAAGTCTCACAGTCAGGAAGGCGGCCCCCCGCAAAGCCTGGAGGAAGTGTAGTGGGTCTCAGTCAGTACCGTCACGCGGTAGCGTCGGGTCCAGGGCACAACACACTCAACTTCGACCCGACGCTTGCCGCGTGACGGTACTAACTGAGACTCACTACCGCCTCTTGCCTCAAAACAAAATCTACTCCTACGGTGATTCGTTACGTTGACACTGCTTTTTGCGATCTCTACTATTCCGAAACTTCCTACAAACAACACCATCAATGCGCTTCTATGACATCACCGTTCCGCTCTCGAGCAAAACACCAACTTACCCAGGCGATCCGGGCATAGAAATTCATCAGTGGGCCAGCCTTGAAAAGGGCGACGGCGCCAACGTGTCCCTATTGAACTTTGGAGCACACTCCGGAACTCATGTTGACGCTCCCGCGCACTTCATTAGTGGGGCCGCAAAGGTCGATTCGCTGTGGTTGGATTCGCTGATCGGGGAGGCTTTGGTGGTTGAGCTACCGGCAGACCGCAATCAAATTGATGATGAATTCATTGCGGCTAACGTTCCCGACGATGCAGAGCGAGTTCTGTTCAAAACGCGCAACTCCGGCTTCTGGGGCCAAGAGGAAAAGACTTTTCACGCCGACTATGTCTACCTTGAGCCCGAGGCCGCGCACCGGTTGGTTGAAATCGGCATCAAGCTGGTGGGCATCGACTACCTTTCCATAGAACAATTCAGAACCGAAAACCACCCCACCCATCTGGCTTTGCTGTCAGAAGGAATAGTAATCCTGGAAGGCCTTGATCTTTCCGAGGTGAGACCGGGTCATTACGAGTTGATTTGTCTGCCCTTGAAGATTGCAGAGGGCACAGGCGATGGAGCGCCCGCACGCGCTGTCTTGCGTGAACTCTAGTCAATCACTTCGCGTTAAAGGTCTTGCATGCGTGACGATTCTAATTACCGCGAAAGAGTTTATAAACTCGTTCGCCGGATTCCCGCCGGCCGAGTCATGACCTACGGCCAAATTGCAGAACTGCTCGGCGAAGGCTACACCGCGCGAACAGTCGGATATGTCATGCATAACTCGGGGAACGACACTCCCTGGCATCGTGTCATCAACGCGCAGGGCGCCTGCTCAACTCTCGGACTTGTGCTTCCGCACGACAAGCAGCAGCGTATGCTCGCAGCAGAAGGCGTTGAGTTCAATGAACGCGGTCGCTGCAAACTGGAAAAATTCGTTTGGATTCCAAATGCCGGTCGCAAGAGCCGCAGTGTACGAATGGAAAAGCACACGCTCTTCAAGAAGCGTTAGCTAGCGAAAGGAACTGTTATGAATGCTGACCCATTGGCACAACGACCGCCTTACAACATCAGCACGCCTCATTACTCTGTCTCACATCAGCTGGTGACTACGGCTTTCGAGCTTCCCAATTTCCGCATTCTGCAGAACCTGGGCGTGGTGCGCGGTATCGTAGTTCGGTCGCGGAACATTTTTGCGACCATCGGAGCCGGGCTCCAGACGATTGTCGGCGGCAACATCACTGTCTGGACCAAGCTCTGCGAAGACACGCGCTCGGATGCCTTTGAGATCATGATTCAACATGCCAGCGAGATTGGCGCAAACGCAGTCATAGGCGCTCGTTATGACACCACCGAGATTTCAGCGGGAGTGACCGAGGTCCTGGCTTACGGCACCGCAGTAATCGTGGAACCAACCAACCCGGGCGAGAGTTACAGATCATGAATGATGGCGCGCTGACTGCGGAACGGGAGCAACAAATCCGTGAGGCGATAGAAAGTATCCCGTACGCGCAGTTGCTGGGCATTGAAGTTGTCGAGCTGGCTTCAGGATTCGCCAAACTCTCACTGGTTATAAAGGACGAGCTGAAACGAAATTACGGCATTGTGCACGGTGGCGCGATCGCCTCCCTCATCGACAGTGCCACCGCCTTTGCCACCTTAACTCTCATTGAAGCAGGCCAGCGAACCACCACTATTGACCTCACCGTTAACTTTCTTCGACCTCTCAGCAGTGGCCGAGCTACTGCGATTGCAAAGGTTGTAAGGGGCGGCAAACGTATAGTCGTCGTTTCTGCAGAGGTCCAGGATGACGCCGGAAAACTAGTGGCTACAGCACTTAGCACCTACATAAAAGACTAACCCACAACCAGAACATTCTCGTGGACACTCGGTGTTAATCCATGTAAAATGCGGTTGGCCTTCCGAAATGCTTGCCTATTCGGATGCTTGCCTCCCCTCGGTAGTTTCTTGTAAGTCAATCCCAACTGCTAGATCGCTCCCACGCTCAAGCCCAAATGTACTCCCTCTACCACTCACTTTTAGCCCAACACTCTCGCCAGTTGACTCCTGTGCGTTGCGGCACTTCGACCATTACGCAACTTCATCGGTATTTTGAAGATGTGGTTTTGGAGAACAATCTCAGTGCCCTCGTGATTGAGAGTCTGCCGCCGACACCGGAGCGAACCGCTCGCGAGATTGCACGCATCAAGAGCCTCGACAGAATAGCCCGCGGACTCTTTCTCATGGTTAGCGCGGACGACGGCCTTGCCGGTCCCATCTTCGAACGAGGCAAGCACCCCACCAAGTCAATAATTTGGGAACGCGTCGAGCAGGGTCAGGTACGCGAAAGATTTGTGGTCATCGCGGACGCGCGGTTCTCTGCCTTGCTGGCTTCTGTCAGGACTGACGAGGACGAAGAGGACTCGAGCGAGATGGTAGTCTGGACATTCGAACCAGACGTTGTCTACTCGGCTCTCGAATACCTGATGGCGAGGGTCACTGCGGAACAGCCCTTTCACGCTGCCGGGTTCGCAAAAGCGGTTCGGCTATCGATGCCGAAGGCCACCTCATTGCAGCTCACTCTCGGCGTTACGACCAAGCTGGCGCGTCTGCTTCAAGAACAAGCCGAACGCGAAATCGCGGTGAACCGCATTGCCACCACTATCCGAAACTCTCTCGATCTGGATCGTGTGCTCGAAACTGCGGCGAACGAAGTAGGACGCGCGCTGAATGTGTTGTGCTGTGCAGTACGAGTGGATGGTGTGTTCCTTGGCCGTCAGATGACAAAGGCTTACTTCCGTCCGGACAACGCGCCCGAAGCCGCGGCGAAGGCCAGGCTCGTTAGTGATCTGGACACGCTAAGTATTCAACTCGCGGAGTCACTCAAGGCGCACGTCGTTGACGGAGATCATTTTGAAGACAGTACGAAGGAGGCTCATGCCACGATTCCGTTGATCTTTAACAATGGCTTCGCCGGCATTCTGATGGTGCGTTCCGAAGATCCGACACGAGTCTGGGCTGAGAATGAACTACTCTTGCTGCACACCGTGGCCGATCAGCTCGCAGTGGCCGTCAACCAGGCCCACATGTTTGCGCAGATGCAACAACAAGCCCTGACCGACGGACTAACCGGCTGTTTCAACCGGCGTTCCTTTGAGATACAACTGGAAAAGAACCTGCACCTCGCCACCCGCATGCGCCAACCGCTATCGCTGATAATGATGGACCTCGATAACTTCAAAGGCATCAACGACACTGCTGGACACGAAACCGGTGACGTTGCCTTGCGGATGCTGGCCGAAAACCTGCGCCTGGAACTAAGAGCAGTAGATACGCCGGCAAGGTTGGGCGGCGACGAGTTTGTTGTAATCCTGCCACAGGCAAGCTGTGAAGGTGCACTCATCGTTGCTGAGCGATTACGACAACGGATAGAGGCGACCACGATTCCCGGGTACGGTCCGATGACGGCGTCATTTGGGCTGGCAACGTTTCCGCTACATGGCTCTTCGCGCGACACTCTCGTGGTGGCAGCTGACCGTGCGCTCTATAGTTCAAAACGCGCCGGCCGCAATCGTGTGAGTCTGCCACCAACAGAAGCCGGGAAATACGAGCCCGCCGCGGAAGAATGCGAGCAGACCGATCTGGTTGATGTCATTGATCGCCTCTGACCGCAAATACAATCCACAGATTACGCAGATGAGACAGATTCTTATTTCCCAATAAGGATCATTCCAGGAGTTACCCATTGAAGGAACGTCTTTGCTGAATCTTTGGATTTACTCGTTTAACAAGACGTCCTCTGCTTCCCGCTGAATCTCTGTCAGCTGCGTAATTTGTGGATAGTTTTTCGATTTCCCCAACTCTTACCAGGCGTCCCTCAAACAGCTTCAAGTCCTGCCGTCTGGTGTCTCAAATAAAAATCGCGCATCATAACGCTTCGCCGCTTTAGCACTTAATAGTCTAGAGTCGGCCTTTGCGTTGCCCATGGATGACTTAAGAAAATTCGCGCGTTACTTCCGTCCTTACAAAGTTGAATTGAGCATCGGCATTATCTGCATCTTCGCCGGTGTGATCTTTAATCTGTATATTCCACTAATCGTCGGTAGGGCGATCGACGAAAACTGGACGGCCATCACGTGGGAAAAACTCACCTTTTCGGCACTAAAAGTTCTCGGCGCCAGCATCGTCAGTGGCATCTTTCTTTTTCTTCAGCGACGAATACTGATTGGGATGTCGCGCAAGATCGAGTACGACTTGCGCCACGATTTCTATAATCATCTCGTAGATCAACCACAATCATTCTTTCAGGATCATCGAACCGGCGATCTGATGGCACGGGCCACCAACGATCTCGCCGCCGTGCGCCAACTGGCAGGACCGATGATTATGTACACCTTGCAGACGGTGTTCGTAGTCATCATCGTCCTGCCGTTGATGTTCAGGATTCACTGGTGGTTGACGCTGCTGCTTTTCGTCACCATGCCGCTGGTTTCACTCACGGTCAAATTCTTCGGTCAGCAGGTGCACGTTCGCTTCGAGAAGATTCAGGACTTCTTTGCCCAGATCACGGCGCGCGCTCAGGAAAACATTACGGGCGTGCGCGTCGTGCGCGCTTACGCACAGGAAGGTGCGGAGATCGCTGCCTTCAACGAACTCAACCGGCAATATGCCGAGAAGAATCTTGGTCTCGTGAAAATCGACGCGGCCATGCGTCCGTTGATGCAGCTTCTCATCGGCATTGGTTTCGTGCTGATTATCTGGGCCGGCGTGCCGCTGGCAATTCGCGGCGAGATCAGCGTGGGAGACTTCACCGTTTTCAACCTGTATCTCAGCCGGCTCATTTGGCCGCTGATCGCACTTGGCTATGTCGTAAATCTCTATCAACGGGGCACGGCCAGCCTCAAACGCATGAATGCGATCTTTGCAATTAAGCCTGCCATCGTTGACTCCCAAGCAGCGATTGAGCAGCCACCAGTGAAAGGCCGAATCGAGTTTCGACAACTGACCTTTCGCCATAACGCGAATGAAGAACCGGTCCTGCATGACATCAATCTGACGATTGAGCCGGGTCAGACGGTTGCGTTCGTGGGCCGCACTGGAAGTGGTAAATCCACGCTTGTAAACCTTATTTCGCGCGTAATCGAAGCGGTTCCGGACACTGTCTTCGTAGACGGCACTTCAGTTCGCGACTATCCGTTGGCCCAGCTTCGCTCGAGCATTGGCTACGTACCGCAGGAGACTTTCCTATTCAGCGACACTCTTGCTGACAACATCGCGTTCGGGGTGGAGAGTGCAGAGCGTGTGGAGATTGAAGAGGCGGCCGAGATTGCAGGTCTGACGGAAGACATTCAAACATTCCCGGCAGGGTTCGACACCCTCGTTGGCGAACGCGGAATCACGCTCTCCGGCGGACAAAAACAGCGGACCGCCATTGCCCGAGCAGTATTGCGAGCGCCTCGCATTCTGATTCTGGACGACGCGCTATCGTCGGTTGATACCTATACTGAAGAGAAGATTCTGACCAAGTTACGCGGCGTGATGCAAGCACGAACCAGCCTGATCGTTTCGCATCGTATTTCAACGGTAAGAGATGCCGACCTGATTTGCGTGCTCGACGAGGGAAGAATCATCGAGCGTGGAACACACAACGAACTCCTGGCGCTCGGTGGCGAATATGCTGCGCTTTACGAACGACAGTTACTCGAGGAGGAATTGGCTGCGACGTAGGAGAGACATTCCTGTCTGTCTTTCGAGCCATGATTAAAGCTGACAGTGATCGGAGAAAAAGACAGACAAGGAGATCTGTCCCCACTCAACAATCATGGAAAGCGATCTCGATAAACGGTATCAGACGATGGTAGTCCTTTGGCTCGCTTTGTTTCTGAGCATCGGGCTTTACTTCTTGTATTCACTGTTTGTGATGCCGCCGGTCGAGACGGGTCCAGACACACCGCGACGCTCGCTCCTGATCGCGATGCTAACAGCCATTGGGACTTTTCTGGTCGTCGTGTCGTTCGCAGTAAAACGAAAATTGATCGAGCGTTCAGTCGAAAAACAGGACGTGTCGTTGGTCCAAAAAGGGATGATCGTGGCGTGCGCGATTTGCGAAGTCTGCGCCTTGTTGGGATTACTAGAGCGGTTTCTGATTGGCAATAGCGATTACTTCGTGCTGTTCCTTATCGCTGCCATCGGTGTGGCGCTTCATTTTCCTCGTCGTGAGCAGTTGCTCGCAGCGTCGTATAAAACCCCGGCAGACCACACGAGTTTTTGATTTCTCATGTCCACTGCGGCCAAGCAATTTCACGAAGAGGAAGCAATCGGCAAGACGTATGATCTGCAGGTAGCTCGTAGATTGCTACGCTATCTGAGGCCTTACCTGCGCCTGTTGATTCCGGCGCTTCTGCTTACGCTCGCTTTGAATCTCCTCGGAGTCTTGCAACCGAAATTCACGCAGTACGCAATCGACTGGTACATCCTGCCACGCAAGACTGACGGGCTGATGCTGCTGGTTGGATTGTTCTTGGGCTCCCAATTACTGCGTTTTGTTTTCTCGTACTTCCAGGCGTTACTCGTCAACTCGGTTGGTCAGTATGTGATGTTTGATATTCGTCGCGAGCTGTACGACAAGCTGCAGCACCAGGAGGTGGCTTTCTACGATCGGAATCCGGTGGGCCGCATCATGACCCGTTTGACGACCGACGTGGATTCACTCAACCAGCTTTTTACTGAGGGTGTCACTGATATTCTGGGCGACCTGGTGATGATCGTCGCCATCATTAGCGTGATGCTGTGGATGGACGTGCGTTTGACACTGGTCACGTTGCTGACGGTGCCGCTGCTTTTTGCCGCCACCACTTGGTTCCGCAAAGGCGCCCGCCGCGGCTATGACATGGTGCGCACCCGCATTGCGCGCATCAACGCTTTTCTTCAGGAACACTTTGCCGGCGCCCAAACGGTGCAGATCTTCAACGCCGAAATCAGATCTCGGGTGCGGTTTCAAAAGATCAACGCCGACTATCGAGACGCGAACATCGAGACCATCTGGTTTTATGCCGTCTTCTTTCCCCTGGTGGATCTTATCGGCGCCGTTGGGATCGCCTTGATCATCTGGTACGGCGGTTATCGCGTTCTGCAAAACACACCGGAGCACACTGTGCTGACGTTGGGTGCGCTGGTAGCGTTTATTCAGTACTCCGGTTTTCTATTCCAACCGATTCGCGACATTTCGGACAAGTACAACGTGCTGCAAGGCGCGGTGGTGGCTTCCCATCGCATTTTTCAAACACTCGATCTGCCGATCGCAATCACCAGTCCGGAGGTGCCGCAGCGCTCGGGACGTGCTCGCGGCGTCATTGAGTTTGAAAACGTCTCGTTCGCCTACAAAGGCGAAGACTGGGTGTTGAAAGACGTTTCATTCAAGGTTGATCCCGGACAATCCGTTGCGCTCGTTGGCCACACAGGCTCCGGAAAGACCACGATCACGAACCTGTTGATGCGATTCTATGATGTGCAACGGGGGCGCATTCTGCTCGACGGAACCGACCTGCGCGATTGGGACCTGCAATCTCTGCGTCAGAATTTTGCAGTCGTGTTGCAGGACGTGTTTCTCTTTAGCGGCACCGTAGAAAGTAACATCCGTCTGGGACGGCAGGAGATTTCGGAAGACCGCGTTAAGTGGGCCGCGCACGAAGTTCACGCCGATCGGTTTATCGAGCGCCTGCGCGGTGGATTTGCGGCCGAAGTGCGCGAGCGCGGCGCCGGTCTTTCGGTCGGCCAGAAACAGCTGATCTCTTTCGCCCGCGCGCTTGCTTTCGATCCGGCACTGTTAATTCTTGATGAGGCTACCAGCTCAATTGATACCGAGACCGAGCAGCTGATCCAACGCGCGATCGAACGAGTGATGCGTGATCGAACGTCGATAGTAGTTGCGCACCGGCTCTCGACGATCCAGCGGGCTGACCAGATCATCGTTCTTCATCACGGCGAAATCCGCGAACAGGGCACGCATCAGCAACTACTGGCCACACGCGGACTCTATTGGATGCTGTACAAATTGCAGTACTCAGACACTTCCGAACGGCCGGCGGTTGAAGTGGATGAGGGAGCGCCAACAGAAACGAACGGACGCTTGCAATTCAGCGAGTAATTTTGGAGTGGGCCGGCAGAGCGTAGCGGCAACGACGCTTTGGATTAAGCTTGAGTTGCCAGCCGCCAACAAAAGCTGTCACCCGCCAAAGCTATTCAGGTAAATATTTGCGTTACCAGCGGCTGCAGCTAAAGCATTTTTCTTCCATCATCAGAGGGACTAAACATGACGACGAAACTCTCCCGCTCAGCACTATTGCTTCTCATTTTCACAACGAGCTTATTCTTGCCTCCCGGTGCTGAGCAGGAAACCCGCGCGCAGACGAGCGGTATTTCGTTCGCTGTCTCGTATCCGGCAAGTGGCAGCAAGGAACCACTCGACGGCCGCGTGTTGCTTCTCATCTCGACAGACAACGCCCAGGAGCCGCGCTTTCAAATCAGCGAGGACCCGACCACTCAACAAGTATTCGGGATTGATGTGAATGCGTTGAAACCCGGTGAAGAGGCGTTGGTCGATGCTGGGGCCTTTGGTTATCCGGTGCGCAGCTTGTCACAACTTCCAGCCGGTGAATATTGGGTGCAGGCATTGCTTCATCGCTACGAAACCTTCAAACGCAAAGATGGCCACACGGTTAAGCTCCCGATGGATCGCGGCGAAGGGCAGCAGTGGAATGCCGCGCCGGGGAATCTCTACAGCACTCCGCAGAAGTTGACGATCAAAGCCGGAGCGGCGTTCAAGGTCAATCTGGACAAGATCATTCCGCCAATCGAGCCGCCGAAAGACACGAAGTACATCAAGCACCTGAAGATTCAGAGCAAGTTGCTGACGGAGTTCTGGGGCCGCCCCATGCATTTGGGCGCGAACATTCTTTTGCCGGAGGGCTTTGATACGCATCCCGATGCGCGTTACCCGCTGGTGATCTTCCACGGACACTTCCCCGCGGACTTCGGCGGTTTTCGTGAGCAGCCACCGGACCCGAATTTGAAGCCGGTCTATAGCGAACGATTCAAGCTCGATGGCTACAACAAAATAGTGCAGCAAGAAGCTCACAACTTTTACAAGGAATGGACCGGCCCGAAATTTCCACGGTTCATCATCATAGAGATCCAGCATGCGAATCCGTATTACGACGATTCCTATGCGGTGAACTCGGCCAATCTCGGCCCATATGGCGATGCGATTACCTACGAACTGATCCCGCACATCGAAAAGCAATTTCGAGGCATCGGGAAAGGCTGGGCGCGGTTCATGTATGGCGGCTCAACCGGCGGTTGGGAAGCACTGGCGGCACAGATCTTTTACCCCGATGAGTACAACGGTGCGTGGGGTGCGTGTCCCGACCCAATAGACTTTCGCGCCTACATGGTCATCAATCTTTACGAACACAAGAATGCTTATCGCGTTGACGCGAAGTGGAAGCAAACGCCGCGACCCGGCAAACGTAATTACCTCGGCGAACTCGCTGCGACTGCCGAAGAGCTGAATCACATGGAGTTGGCGTTGGGCACGAAGAGCCGCTCAGGAGGGCAGTTTGATATCTGGGAGGCAGTCTACTCACCTGTCGGCGCGGAAGGATATCCCAAACCAATCTGGAACAAGTTGACGGGTGAGATTGATCCGGCAGTGGCGGCCTACTGGCGTGAAAACTATGATCTGGTCCACATCATGAAACGTGACTGGGCCAAGCTCGGCCCAAAGCTGGAAGGCAAGTTGCACATCTACGTTGGCGAGGCAGATAACTACTTTCTCAATGATGCTGTCTATCTGGCAGAAGAGTTTCTTAAGACTACGAAGAACCCGCATTACAGCGGCGAGGTGGACTACGAACCAAGGGCTGAGCACTGCTGGAATGGGGACCACATGCGACCGAACGCGATCTCGCGTCTGCGATATCATCAGTTCTTCGCGCCGAAGATCCTGGCGCGAATACTCAAGAGCGCTCCGCCAGGCGCAGACCTGACGAGTTGGCGCTACTAGATAGAGCGTTACTAGATTTGAGCGGCTCTGCCGCCTTCGTTCCGGTAAGCCTCCGGCTTACCGAACGATTTTCTTTACGGTGAGGCTATGCCTTTGGAATCCTCGGATAGTTCACGCAGGAATGGAAGGCAGAGCCTCAATTAGAAAGCACTCGACGGTAAGCCAGAGGCTTACCGCAAGGGATGTGGCAAAGCCGCGAGCCGCGAACCTACAAAGAAGCCGACACAATCAATCCAATGATCTCTGGAAAAACTGTACTGTTCATTCTCCTTTTCCACCTGCTCGCTGGGTTGACTATAAGTGCGCAGACTCCTCAAACGACCACGCTAAAACTAGTTCCTCAGCGTGTCGTGCTTTCCGGCGGCCGCTCGTTTGATCTCAATCTGCCGCCGGGCTTCGCAATCACACCAGCCGTGCAGGGTCTAAAACGAGTGCGGTTCATGGCAGAGAGCCCGGACAAGCGAATCTTCGTCACTGATATGTACAACCTCAGCGACAATACGCGCGGAGTCGTGTACATCCTCGACAACTTTGATCCGGCGAGCAGGACTTTTAAGAAGGTGACAACCTATCTGTCTCGCCTTCGCAATCCCAACAGCGTTGCGTTCCATACGGATTCAATGGGCCTCCATTGGTTCTATCTTGCTCTTACCGACCGCTTACTGCGGTATCGCTACCAACCAGGCGAAAACACTCCGACCGCGCAGCCGGAAGTCCTCGCGACTTTTCCAGACTATGGCTTGAGTTACAAGTACGGTGGCTGGCATCTCACACGGACTATCGCGGTCGGTGGGAACGGGAAGATTTACATTTCAGTCGGCAGCAGTTGCAATGCATGTGAAGAAAAGGAAGAGGTGCGTGCCAGCATTCTTGAAATGGATCCGGACGGCCGGAACCAGCGTTACTTAGCACGCGGTCTGCGCAATGCTGTGGGACTGCGCTGGATGAATGGCAGCGTGTATGCGACGAACATGGGATCGGATCACCTGGGAGACCACATTCCCGCAGACACGATGTATCGCGTTGATAAAGAGACTCACTTCGGTTGGCCCTACTGTTTTCAATCAGGCCCGCGAAGGTTACCGGATCCAAAGCTCAATCCGCGTTCTACGAAAATGAACTGTCGTCGCGTGCCGCAGGCGTTCGCGGCCTTCGACGCCCATAGTTCGCCGCTGGGGTTGGAATACTTTGATGAGCATCAGGGTGATGAACTGAAGAATTCGTTTTTGGTTGGTCTACACGGTTCGACGAAGAAGCAATTGAAGCGAGGCTATCGTGTTGTGCGGCTGGCTGCAGGTGATTCTGCGACCCGCACTCCTGAAGACTTCATTAATGGGTTTCTCCAAGGCATGAAGGTTCACGGACGGCCGGTTGATGTTTTGAGATTTGGAACCGACGCTTTTCTGCTGACTGACGATTCCGCAGGTGTCGTGTACTACGTTTACAAGAAGTAGCTCGAGTTTCACTACTGGAAATAACCTCCCACCCCTGCCGATCTCTCAGTCAGGAAGGTGGACCCTGTCCCCGCTTTTACACCGAAGGTGTTGCGACCTCCAGCCCAGGGTTGCGCGCTTTGGCGCTACCCTGGGTTCTCGCGAGTTGGAGGAATCTACCCCAACGGGGTTGCGTCCGGCCTAATCGATGTAGAGTATGTCTTCCCGTTCTCGCGCTACTCGGAGAGGTTCAACACCGAGACGCCGATGCGGCTCTGCCGCCCTCGTTGCGGTAAGCCTATGGCTTACCGGAA
>JBGTLE010000319.1:0-27978 GCA_041744295.1 Pyrinomonadaceae bacterium
ATTGGAAAGTATGTCAGTCAGGACCAGGTCGCCGAGTATGAGAAGCACGTGTTTGTGCCGATAGATCCTAATCAATCAGATGCGGCGACGCTGCAACAAATTCCGGGACTCGATGCCGCAGAAGCAGAAGGGCTAATTGCTGGCCGGCCATATGCATCGCCGCAAGCATTTCTCTTAAAACTCTCCGACAAAATTTCAGCAGCCGATCTAGAGATTGCCCGAGCTTTTCTGGGCATGCAATGAACGCGAGCGAGGTTCTGAGAAGACTGCGCCGGTTTCTGTTGGCGCTGGCGCTGTTCATATTCGCCGGAACTCTGCTGGAGTTGTGGTTGGTGCAGCATTTCCAGGACGCGATCCAGTGGATCGCGTTCGTTCTTGCTGGTATCGGCTTGCTCGCGGTGCTGCTGGTTCTGTTTCGCAACGGTCGAAGTGCCGTCTTCATTTTGCGAGTCTGCATGACGCTGGTAATTCTAGGCAGCCTGTTTGGAATCTATGAACACGTCAGCAACAACCTCGCCTTTGCGCTCGAGATACAGCCGAACCTGCCGCTGCGAGAGTTGTGGCTAAAAGGCCTGGGTGGGGCGAATCCGTTGCTGGCGCCCGGCTCTTTAGCAATTGCGGGCCTGTTGGCGCTTGCCGCCACGTACAAGTACTCTGTGACAACAACTAATCAAGATGCGGTTGACGGAATCAATCCCCAGGCAGAGAAACCTACCTATGTTGAAAGCAGCCGTTGAGCACTATCACGAACTATTAAAAGACGAGACGCTGGCCGAGTCGTCGCGGGTCATGCTCGACGAAGGACTCGAGCATGCAAAGTTGATCTTCGGGGGTCGCAGACTCTCGCCCTATCTGCGCCCGCACTTCGTGACGGAAAGTGATTTCGCGCGGATCTCCGCGATCTGTGAAACGGTCTGGGGCGCTATTGAGAAAGTCAAAGACGCGGCCATCGAGGATGAAACGATTGTTGACGACCTCGGACTCACGGACATTGAACGTGAACTGATTAGCATTGACCCGGGGTATAAAGCAGTATCACCAACTTCTCGCCTGGATTCATTCCTGACCGAATCCGCCTACAGCTTTGTCGAGTTGAATGGCGAAAGTCCTGCTGGAATCGCTTACGCCGATGCCGCCTATAAGATTTTTTCGGCGCTGCCGGTTATGAAACGCTTCACAGAAACTTACAACACGCGACCACTTTACGGTCGCGGCTTCATGCTCAAGGTGCTGCTGGACTCTTACGCGGAATTCCTCGGTCGTGAACCTGAGCAGCCTCCGCGAATTGCTATCGTCGACTTGAAGGGTTTGCCGACGCAGAAGGAGTTCGAATTATTCAAGGAGTACTTTGAAGCTGAGGGCTATTCCTCCGTAATCTGTTCGCCTCAAGAATTGGAGTTTTCACACGGCCGCTTGCGCGCCGGCAATTTTGAGATCGACATTGTTTATAAGCGATTGCTGGTGAATGAGTACCTCCCGATTATGAAAGAGTTTCCGGCGCTGCTGGATGCCTATCGTGCCGGTGCTGTCTGCATGGTCAACAGCTTCCGCTCCAAACTGATTCACAAAAAAGCACTGTTTGCCGTTTTGACGGATCAGCGCCGTGCGCATTTGTTTAGCACCGCCGAGCAGCAGGCAATCGCAGCCCATGTGCCCTGGACGCGAATCGTGCGTGCCGAGCAGAGCGACTATCGCGGCGAAGAGATCGACCTGGTTAAATTTATTGTCGAAAACAGTGAGAAGCTGGTGCTCAAGCCGAACGATGACTACGGTGGTCACGGTATAACGATCGGCTGGAACATCGACGAGATCGGCTGGGACGAAGCCTTACGAGCGGCGCTGGTCAACGGCGACTACCTCGTGCAGGAGCGCGTACCCACCGCTCGGGAGATGTTTCCGGCCCTGAAGAGTGACGGCACAATCGAGTTTGCCGAGCAGCTCGTCGACCTGGATCCACTGCTTTTTAACGGTAAGCTGGGCTCTGCCTTCACACGCCTTTCTTACACCGAACTGGCGAATGTGACATCCGGCGGCGGGATGGTGCCCACCTACATAATTAGCGAAAAGAGTTAGGATAATGCGACAATGACCGCGATCATCCATTCCCCCCACTGAGGAGATCCAACCGTGGTCGATGACGAGCATGATGCCAACCTGCTGGCCCAGGACGAACGCCGAGTCCATGATCGCTCACGCCTGATTGTGGATGTATTTTTCAATGGTCAGGACGCCACGGGTGTTGCTTCGATGCAGGACATTAGCGTCGGAGGTCTGTACATGAACACACAGGCCACCTTGCCTGAAGGTTCGGTTCTGATGGTCAGGATACCCCTTGGCGAGAACCAGGTCGTCTTAAATGCCGAGGTCGTTTACAGCAATCCAGGCAGGGGAGTGGGCCTGAGATTTCAAGGACTTTCGGCCGAGGACCGCGCCTCAATTGAAAGTCAAGTAGGTAATGGCTGATACCGGAGCACAGATTGGTGGCCTTCGCTGGCAAGATCTTTCTCAGAGTGTTCGCGAGCATCTGAGCGGCAAATTGTCGGGTCTTTGGGGCGCGCCGAGTGACGCGGTTGCCTTTGACTCGCTGTCAGTCGACAAGCAGCAAGCGCTGCTGTTACTGCTGAAACGTTTGCAGGAGAGGAATCTGTGGCCTGCCGTAAAAAAGGTAACTAACGTCTATGGCGAAGGTGGGGTCGGCATCGATTTCTATGCCTGGCCGTTCATTGAGTCTGCGCTCGCCCAACGCCGCGATTTCACACGTCGGTTTGCCAAGCGCAAGGCGGTCAGTGGCGGGTTTTACGAAAGAGGTCCGCAGAAAGTCGTGCTTCATTTCTTGTATCAGCGCGTTGAGCCAAGGCAATGGCACGTTCACTTTGATCTTTACAATCCGTTGTACTCGCCTGCGAATGCCGTAAGGCACATGCGATATGAGCATTTCAGCGACCAGAAACCCGACTGGATCACAATCAGAGATGCGCTCGGTCGCTGCGAACCGCATACGTAATTGCGCGCCCCGGATAAATTCGCGTTTGCCCCCCAGACTTCGCCATACATTTCTCGGTTCAACAACTCAACCAGTATTGTCCCAAGGAGCGACGCCGAATGTTTGATCAATTCACGCTCGGAATCGAAGAAGAGTTTCAAATCGTCGATCCCACCACGCGCGAGCTGCGTTCGCATGTGGTGGAGATGCTGGCAGAGGGCAAGATGCTGCTCGGTGAGCAGATTAAGCCCGAGATGATCCAGTCGATGGTCGAGGTGGGCACGGGCATTTGTCAAAACATCCAGGAAGCTCGTGAAGATATCACTCGCCTCAGAAGCGTGATCTCCGGCCTGGCTCAAAAGAACGGTCTGGAAATTGTCGCTGCCTCAACGCATCCGATTTCCCGTTGGCAGGATCAGAAGATTTTCGACGACGAGCGTTATGAGCTGTTGGTCCAGGAACTCCAGACCGTCGCCCGCTCACTATTAATCTTTGGGGTGCATGTTCACGTCGGAATCGCCGACAAGGAGCGGCAGATTCACATCATGAACGCCGCCCGGTATTTTCTACCGCACGTGCTGGCCCTGACGACATCGTCGCCATTCTGGATGGGGCATAACACGGGCCTCAAATCTTATCGCACCGAAATCTTCAAGCAGTTTCCGCGAACTGATATTCCTGACCATTTCGATTCTTATAGCGGTTTTGAGCGCTACGTCGACCTGCTGGTGAAGACCAAATGCATCAACGATGCAAGGAAGATCTGGTGGGATATTCGGCCACATCCGCATTTCCCGACGCTCGAATTTCGTGTTTGCGACATTCCCACGCGAGTTGACGATACCATTGCCATCGCTGCTCTTTTCCAGGCAATAGTGGCCAAGCTTACTCGATTGATCGACAAGAACCTCGGTTTCCGTCTCTATCGCCGCATGCTGATACAGGAAAACAAGTGGCGAGCGGTGCGCTGGGGACTCGACGGAAAGATGATCGACTTTGGCAAGCAGAAAGAGGTGCCCGTCCGAGATCTGATTCTCGAGTTGCTCGACTTCATTGATGATGTTGTTGATGATCTGGATTCGCGCAAGGAGATTGAGCACATTCACACTATTCTTGCGCGCGGCACATCAGCAGACGAACAACTTGAGGTCTATCACGAGACCAACGACCTCACGGCCGTTGTGGATCGGCTGATCCAACGAACCATGGAGAACGTCCCGCGAAACATGAAAGTTGATTTGGGCCCGCCTATCACCACAGCTTCGACGATCTCTAAGTGAGCAGAATCAGACAGGGCGGGATCAGAAGATGACCACCATGGTACCTTCGGCAATTCGGTCATAGAGCTTGCTGATGTCGTAAATGTGCATCACCACGCAGCCCCACGAGAGGTGCCGCGGACCGTCATTTTCCCACTCAGTAATCCAACCATGAAAACCGATACCACCGCCGAGCTTTGTGTTCTGCGTTGTTAGTTCACGCAAAGTCCACTGCTTGCTGATAGCAGCTGCCTGGTTTGCATTCACCAGTCCTTGATTGAGGCCCTCCACCGCATCGAATTTGTTTGGGTAGTTGATCTTTATCCAGTGGCCGCCGTAATACGCGCCGTAAGGTCCGTCAAAGTCACCCCGGTGCTTTTGCACGACAAAGTACATTCCCACCGGAGTCTTGTTATCTCCCTCAACTCGCTTATGCCCTTTCGCCTGTCCAAAACCCACTTCATAGTCACCTGAGGTCTTACCTTTTTCGATAACGCGCATTCGATAATTCTCCTGGTCGACCAGGAGCAATGTGGCCTCTTCGTGTGGGACAAATAACTTGCGATGATCGGTTATGAATTTCGACGGCTCCGCGTAATGTTCCTTGACCCAGTTAACATCCTTGCCTTGGAAGTAGGCCAATAGGTCGGATCCAGCGTTTCGTCCCAACGAAGCTCCAGGTGAAGATGCGCGTGGAACAGCTTGTCTGGATCTTGTCCGACGGTACCAATCAACTGTCGGCGTCTTACGACGTCGCCGGCGCGATCTTGATCTCATTCAAGTGAGCGTAGACTGAACGAATCTTTCGCTTGTAGTGGTTTTCATAGAACAAGTGCTCGATAACGATTACGTTTCCCCACAGTCTTCCGTAATGGGCGGCGGAGATGATGCGACCATTGGCGACTGAATAGACGTTCTGACCAAGGTCGGTGTTGCCACCACCATTGCCGTTCCAATCCTCACCTGGATGAATTCCGAGATCGTAACTCTCAGCAAAGCTGGTGGCGACGTACCAACCGGTATGCTGTTTTCCGGTCGCGAGATCCTGGTAGTTCCCGGTTCCATCGACATTGCCGACAGGAAAGTCAAAACCGTCAGCAGGAGTGATATTGGTTATTAAATAATCGTCAAGCTTATAGTTGAGCGGCGGGCCGCTCGAATCTCTTTGCAGGGGGGATGAGTTGGAGTTGGTGTTCGCGCAAGCGAGCGCCAGAAGAGCGGTTGCCGACAGTAGAAAAAAGATCGTCAGTCCATGAGATGTAGATCGCAACATCGGTACTCTGAAACGAGCCTAGCTCTTGATTCTTCGCTGGGCCAGATACGATTGCCAAAGCATTCGTGCGGCGACTGAACGATACGGTTGCCAGCGTTCGGCGATCTTCAACATCTCGTCAGCCCGCGGTGTGTGCTCGAGTTTCTCTAAGCCCTTAATCGTCAAGGCCAACGCCAGATCGCCCGCAGGCCATACATCCGCTCTTCGCAACGCCATCAGTAGATAGATGTCGGCAGACCAGGAACCAATCCCTTTCAGCTGAAGTAACGCGGCTTTCGCATCCTCATCCGGCATTCGTCCTAAGCGCGAAAGCTGAATGCGGTTATCGACGATGGCCTGCGCCAGGTGCAGACAGTACTCAGTCTTTTGTCGCGTCAAACCCAGAGCCTTCACGCTTGTCCAACCCATTTCGACAAATCGTTGCGGCGCAAAGGGAACGATCGCTTGTTGTAAGCGCTTCAGCATTGCCGCAGCCGACGCGAGCGACACCTGCTGCTCCAAAATGATGTGTATTAGAGTCGGGAAGCCGGGCTTTCGTTCCCACATCGGGGGCGGACCATGCGCAGCGAGGATGCGACGCAGCGCCGGATCTCGAGCAGCCAACTCTCGGGCTGCCAGCTGGAGATTGGATTTGGTTAGTGATTTTGGAGGCATCCCGAACCGTGCGCCTCGTCGCTTAGTTCGCGGTCTGTCAGACCGAACCCCTAAAGGGTTTGCGATTTAACGCCTGGGATCAGTTGGAATGAGCCAGAGCCAAATTCAGGAAGTTCTCGAAGAGAATTCGTCCGTCGCGCGATTCATTTTGGTGTTCCCAGCGCGTGCGCGATTTGTTCCAGTCCTCGAACGACTTCTCAAGGTGAAACTGGACCGTGTAGATGAGCTGATTGTCGCTGCGCTTGACCATCATCTGGTTACGGCACAGGTACGAAGTCGCCAGCAGTTTAAATCCTTCCGGCACCTCGTCCAATTGCAGACCATGATTTTGCCAGACGCGAAGAAGGCGCGGTAGATTTGGATCAGGCCATATCTCGGTGGCTGTTGCGCCAATATTCCGGAAGATAGGATCAGCAGGTTGAGTGATGCGCACAAAACGATACTGGTATTCGTGCGGACGGTTCTCGCGCTGTTGATGCTGCTCGAGTCGATCCAACGTGATCACGCTGGCCCCGAAACTTAGTCCGACGAGTTGGTGCCCACCGCAGATCGCCAGCACTGGAACGGTGGTATCCCGAATGAATTTTCCGAAACTCTTGATAATCTCCGCTTTGTAGTAGTCAAAGTCACTCAGGGTGCCGCCTAAAACGATTGCGTCGGGTTTGAAGTCCTCCGCCGCGCTCGCGATGTCGGAGACGTGGGTCGTCAAAGTCGCCGGGGTCTTCACCAGGCGCTCGATATTGTTGAGTATATTTTCCAGCGCCATCTGGGCGATCTGTCGCTCGCGTCTCAATTGCGCCGCGGCGGAATCGCCCCATTCTGACCGGGCCACTTCCGACAGATCGTTCTCGTCACGCAGAAGATTATCGACGACCACCACCCGGGCGGCGTCAATTCGCTTCTCAATGGGCTCGTAGTGGCAAAAGGAGCGCTGGTTAAACGGGAAGGGAAGGCTATCGGAACCCCCCATTGGGCCGTCGGGAAATGCTTCGCTAATACCTATGTCCTGTGTCATCTATGTTATTAAACGTCCAATCAGCTATGAAATCAATCGAAACCTCAGAAAAGTTCGAAGACGTGGATACTTAACGCCGCTGCTTTGTACTCTGCTTGAAATCCGGCACTTTGGCGCCGGCCCCTGAATCAGCTACTGCCTGCCGCACACTAGCAATCAGCAAGCCACGAACCCGGGCACGAAAGGCGCCGCTCTGCACTGCGGGATGATGGTCAATCAGCAGCAGCATTCTCTGCCAGGATGATTCGAGTTCATCCGCCAGTTGTGAGACCTTGGTGATGTCGTACGGAACCGCGACATCATTGCAACCCGCGCGACCGAAAACCGCCAGGTACCGTGCAGTTGCCAGATCCGGACAAAGAAGTCGCCGCTTACCAAGCTTCAACTCTACCCCGAGCAGCGTGTGCTGTATCGCAACCGTGGGATTCCTCGCAGCAACTTCGAAGTGGTAAGAACGAGTTCGCAACTTCAGGACTCGGTCTCGGTAGATCGTCGGCAGCCACGAATCACCCAGCTCGGCGACAATCTGGCTGGCATAATGTTGTGATGTAATCCTCACCCGGGTTCCAGATTTCGATGTTCATCAGCGGGCACTCGCTGAGCTGAGCAGCACGAACGTTGTCCGGCGCCAGCAGTGTGCCGGCAAAGTTAGCGGCCGCGAGCTGCCTGACATCAACGTTAGGAAACACATCAACGTTGAGAAACACTAACGCTTGGGCGCTTTTGCAAAGCGTCAATGACTTTACCAGGGAACAGCCCGAGATAGAGGACACTAACAGCAGTGATGAGCAACGCCAGGGCGATGCTCGCGGGGATTGCGGGCGCCGTCCAGGCGCTGGTCCGCTCCCGGAAGAACATCACGATGATCAATCGCAGATAGTAGTAAGCAGAAATCGCAGTGTTCAGGACGCCAACCACTACCAATTCGAAATAACCCTGCTCGACTGCGGCGCGGAAGACCAAAATCTTTCCCATGAAGCCAGCGGTCAGCGGCATGCCCAACAAACTTAGAAGAAATAACGTCAGCAGGAACGCGAGCACGGGCGACTGGAAGCCGATGCCATGATAATCCTCAACCTCCGTCCGACGGTCATCCGTTCGAGCAATCAGTTGGACCACTGCAAATGCGCCCATGTTCATAACCGCATAGGTGAGCAGATAAAAAATGACTGCGGCGATCGCTTCGTTTCGTTTGCCTGGATCCGGAGTCGCTCCCGCCGCAATGAATCCCACCAGCGCGTATCCTGCGTGCGCGATTGAAGAGTAGGCCAGCATCCGCTTTACATTGTTCTGAGCGATAGCCACGACATTACCGATGGCCATTGTGAGCATCGCCAGCACCACGAGCGCACCTAGCCAGACCTCGTGAATCTGGCTGCCCACAGTTTGTCCGGCTGTCGTTGCGACAAAGGGAAACGCAAAAAGGAACACCCGCATGAAAGACGCAAAACCTGCGGCCTTTGGCCCGGCTGCCATGAACGAGGTTACGGCGGTTGGAGCGCCTTCGTAGACGTCGGGAGTCCAGACATGAAAGGGCGCCGTTGCAATCTTGAATCCGAACCCCACCAACATCATGGCAGCCCCGGCAAACAGCAGTGCCGGGTACTGTGCCGAAGGAAGCCGGGCGGCTATCTGCGCAATGTTGGTTGTGCCTGGGAGTCCCGCAGCGGTTGAGGTTGCGCCATAGACCAGTGCGATGCCGTACAGCAGAAACGCCGAGGAGAACGAACCTAGTATGAAGTACTTCATTGAAGATTCGTTTGAGCGGAAATCTTTGCGCCGGAATCCAGCCATCACGTACGTTGCGATTGAGAGAATCTCCAGTCCCAGAAAAATAATGACAAGGTCTCCGCCCGAAGCCATCAGCATCATGCCGGCCGTGGCGAACAGAAGCAGGGAGTGGAATTCTCCTGCAGCCAGCCGTTCATTCTCGACCCAAACCATGGAGACGAGGATGGTGAGGGCCGAAACCAACAGAAAGACGAGCGTGAAGCCCAATCGCATCCCATCCAGCACGATCATCCCGTTGAAGGCGGTTGACACGTTGGGCCAGTTGCTCCAGAGCCAGATCGAACTGACTGCGGCAGCGATCAGGCCGGCGAGAGAAAGGCCCCCGGTAATCCAACGCTGCGTGGGCCTGGCGAACGCGTCCACCAGCATCACGACGACGGCAATAGCGCAAACTATCAACTCCGGCAGAATCAGCCAAAAGTTGATGTCAGGTCGCGTGAACTGAAAAGCCAGAAAAGAATTCATCGGTTCGATCAATCGTGTTTCTGCAATTGTCCCAGGTTCGGATCGGCGGCCGGGTTACTCGTGGTTTCGACCGGCGCAAACGAACCGCCCGTCGCGGGTCGAGCCACACGCTGTCGCACAACATCAACAGCTCCCTGCGAACGAACGAGAAACGGTCGCGGGTACACACCCATCAAAAGCATCAATAAGAGTAACGGCGCCAGCAGGCCTAACTCTCGCGCATTCAAATCGCTGAGACCAGCGTTCTCAGGATTACTCACTGGACCAAAGACTACGCGTTGTAGCATCCACAGCATATAGACGGCAGCCCAGATGACCCCAGTACCAGCCAGCATGGTTGCAATCCAGGGGTAACTGACGGCGCTCGATGTCCACATGCCGATCATGATCAGAAACTCCCCGACAAATCCGTTAAGAAACGGCAAGCCTACAGACGAAAGCGAGGCAATCACAAATAGCGTCGCAAACCACGGCATGGGCTGCGCCAGTCCGCCAAACTCGCTGATCATCCGCGTGTGACGCCGCTCGTAAACAAATCCCACGAAGAGGAACAACGCGCCGGTTGAGACTCCGTGGTTCAGCATCTGGTAGAGCGCGCCCTGCATTCCCATCTCAGTAAACGAGAAGAGACCAAGCACAACAAAGCCCATATGACTGACCGATGAGTAGGCCACCAGACGCTTTACATCCGGCTGCACCATCGCCACGAGCGCGCCGTAGATAATACCGATGACGGCCAACGTAATCATCACCCACGCAAATTCACGCGAGACCTCTGGGAACAGTGCCAGGTTGAACCGCAACAGTCCGTAGGTCCCCATTTTCAGAAGTACGCCGGCTAGGATCACGGAACCAGCCGTCGGAGCTTCGGTGTGCGCGTCTGGCAGCCAGGTGTGAAATGGAAAGAGCGGCACCTTGATACAGAACGCCAGACCAAATGCCAAAAATAGCCAATACTCGACACGGCCCGGGAGCTGTTGACCTGCGGTGATCGCAGTCAGAATCGTGGTGTAGTCAAAGGTCCCGTAAATGAAGAACAGCACAATGATGCCGACCAGCATCAACAGACTTCCCACCGCCGTGTAGATGAAAAACTTTACCGCCGCATAAATCCGTCGCTCACCACCCCAGATTCCAATCAGGAAGAACATGGGAATCAGCGAAGCTTCAAAGAACAGATAAAAGAGCAGCAGATCGAGCGAGACAAACACGCCGGTCATCGCACCCGCCAACAGCAACAGGAAGACATAGTAGGCGAGCTCACGCTGCTTGATCGAAGTCCAACTCGACAGCACAGCAATCGGCATCAGCAGAGTTGTCAACAACACCAGCCATAAGCTGATGCCGTCGACGCCGAGGTGGTAGTGAGCCCCTATCGACGCAATCCAAACAGTGTCTTCGACAAACCGGAAATCTCTCGAGCCGGCGTCTACTCCCCCGATCAACAGCAGTGACAGCGCGAAAGTCGCGAGCGTGGTAAGCAGAGCTATCCATTTATAGTTTGACTCTTTGTGGTTCGGTACAAAGCTGTAGCCAATAGCGACCAGCGCGCCAAGCACCGGAAGGAGAATTAGAATTGTGAGTAAGTGTTGCCGCATGTTACCGAGCCAGTCCTATGACCTTGACGCCGTAGTACGCGAACACTCCAATCAGCGCCAGCGCGCCGATCAATATGGCTGCCGCGTAGCCGCGCACGTAGCCGTGCTGCAGGTGTCGGATCCCGCGTCCACCTTCCTTAATCGCGTCGCCGATGGCGTGCAGAAAACCATCGATCACGCCGACGTCAAAAAGCTTCCAAAGACCTTCGCGCGAAACGACCGTGATCGGATTGATTACCGTCGCATTGTAAATTTCGTCGACGTAGTATTTGTTCTCCAGCACCCGAGGCATTTGCAGCAGTGGTTGTTTTCTAAAGATCAGCCACCCAATTCCGATCCCAATCGCGGCAATAATGACGGATAAGCCGGCGAGCAAACGCTCCATGCGAATCTCTTCGGGCGAGTGCGCGTGCTCTGTTGGGGTGACGGCCTCGGGCCCGTGTGCCGGAGTCGTCGCTTGAGTCTGTTGCCCGTGGGTATCAGATGGAGCAGCGTGATCGAGGCCCTCAGCAACTGCGTGCGAGCCGGCTGGGACAGGGGCGATAACTGGTTCGAGTGTTTGCTCGAGATAGTTGACCGGGTGATCACTTAAAAGCGAGCCCAGCGCGTAGGGAACGCCTATCAAGCCGCCTACCGTCGAAAGCACAGCGAGCACTATCAAGGGGACAGTCATCGTCCAGGGCGATTCATGCGGTTCGTGTACTCCGTGATTTTCATCGTGCGGAGTGGCGTCGGTCCGTTCACGGAATCTCTCGGTCCCCCAGAATGTCATCACCATCATGCGCGTCATGTAGATGGCAGTCAGGAGCGCAGTGAGCGCGCCGATGCCCCACAGCAGAGTGTTCCAGAACGGAGATGGCAAACTAAAGCCGCTGGCGCTCCAGGATTTCCACAGAATCTCGTCCTTTGAAAAGAAGCCGGCGAAGATCGGAATGCCGGAAATCGCCAGCCACCCAGTCATCATCGTGATCCAGGTAATCTTCAGGTACTTGCGCAAACCGCCCATGCGTCGCATGTCCTGCTCGTGATGCATGCCGTGGATGACCGAGCCGGAACCGAGGAACAGCAATGCTTTAAAAAACGCGTGGGTGATGACGTGGAAGATCGCAGCAGTAAAAGCACCGAGGCCACAAGCCAAAAACATGTAGCCGAGCTGCGAGACAGTTGAATACGCGAGCACCTTCTTGATGTCGTTTTGGGCCAACCCGATGGTCGCAGCAAATATTGCTGTCGCTGCACCAACGACGGCGACGATGAACATCGCCGTCGGGGCGTGCGTGTAGATCACCGAACAACGGACGATCATGTAAACGCCCGCGGTAACCATCGTCGCCGCGTGAATCAAAGCCGAAACGGGCGTTGGGCCCGCCATCGCATCAGGCAGCCAGACACACAGTGGAATCGGTGCGCTCTTGCCGGCAGCTCCGATGAACAGCAGAACCGCAGCTGACGTGAGTCCTCCGGCGAAGATCGCGCCGAGCGAAAATGAATCGACGGGTAGGCTCGACAAGATTTGGAAAGCGCTCGTGACGCCGTGAGCGGGTTTGTTGAAGAAGCTGATGGAGGCATTACCTGCTGCAGCGGTGAGGAAGAAAATGAGCATCACGCCCATAATGTAGCCCCAGTCACCGACCCGATTGGTGATGAAAGCCTTTTTTGCCGCGTCGCCGGCTTCCTTGCGATCGATGTAGTAACCGATGAGCAGGTAGGAACATAGACCCACGCCTTCCCAGCCAACGAACATCAACAAGAAGTTGTCGGCCAGAACCAGCGTTAACATCGCAAACATGAAAAGATTCAGGTACGCGAAGAAGCGGTAGAATCCGCGGTCACCATGCATGTAACCGACGGCGAATAGATGAATCAAGAACCCAATGAAGGTAACGAACAGAGCATAGGTACCGCTCAGTCGATCCATTGCCAGCCCAAAGTCTGCGCGAAAGTTCCCTACCTGAATCCATGTCCACAGGTGATCGAGAAGAGGCGCGGTCGATCGCAGCGCCCCGTCAGGCTTGAAGGCGAGATAAAAAGCCACGACCGTAGATACTGCAACCGATCCGCAGGCCACGATGCCGATGAACTTTTCATCGCGCACACGCCGGCCAATGAACCAGTTGATCGCAACGCCAATCAGCGGGGCAAAGATAATCAGTTTCAGGATGTCGTGCTCGTGCATTGATAGGAAGATGTGCTTGGTACTTTGTACTTGGTGCTTTGTTCTTAGTCCTTCGTACTAAATGCTCTGAATGCAGAGACTCGAACTCAAAGCACTAAGTACAAAGCTCTAAGTTCAAAGTACAAAGCACTAAGTTCAAAGTTTTAGGCTACTCGAATCGTCCACATCCAGCGACTCGCGATTTCGAAAGATGGTAATGATGATGCCCAACCCCACCGCCGCCTCTGCCGCGGCTACCGTCATGACAATAAAAACAAAGAGCTGCCCGGTGACGTCCTGGAAGTAACTCGAGAACGCAACAAAGGTCAGATTCACGGCGTTGAGCATCAACTCGATGCACATGAACATCGCAATGACATTTCGCTTGATGATGACTCCGACCACGCCAATCGTAAAAAGGACGGCCGAGAGCGCTAAGTACCAGGAGAGCTGTGGTTCCATATCTCCAGTTCCGCTTCTATTCGCGATCGCTTGAGTGATTTCGAGTTTCAACACCCAGCAGCCGGCCGGCTTCACTAGTCGAGTCGGTTTCCACCGGCGTCAAATCCTCGCCTGCGCTCGGGTTGAGGACGTCCATTGCGAGTACCTGGGATCCCGGTACAACGCGCGCGTTTGCCGGCAGGTCTCCCCTTCGTGCGAGGGACATCGCGCCGACAATCGCCATCAGTAAAAGCACCGAGGTGATCTCGAACGGAAGCAGGTAAGTCGTAAACAACCCGATGCCAATCGAGCTGGTCTGGCCCACGTTCGAGACGCTGGAAACCGGTGTATGAGGGGCCATTTGAACGGTAAAGAGAATGAACGCGGCCTCAGCAATCAGGACCATCGCCAGTACGATCGCGGTCGGTACCAGAAAACGAAGCCGTCGCCGCCGCGGCTCTTCTTCTTCCACGTTGAGCAACATGATCACAAAGATGACCAGCACCATGATTGCCCCGGCATAGACGATCACCTGGACGGCCGCGATGAACGGCGCGGAGAGCATCACATAGAGCGAAGCCAGTGCAACGAAAACTCCGATCAGCGAAATGGCGCTGTAGAGCGGATGGCGCTGGACCACCAGCGAGATGGCGCATCCAATTGCGAGACCGGCGAAGATTATGAAAAGGGCTGCTAGCACGACTAAACAATCTCAGATCTGAAGTTTCAGATCTCAATTATCGAAACCAGGGCATCCAAGTCTTACCAATCCCTCGCCACCAACTTTCGACTCTTGTTACGCAGCCGTGAAATAGACCACCGTCGCCGTCAAAATAATATTGAGAATCGCGACTGGCAGCAGGAACTTCCATCCAAAATCCATCAACTGATCAAAACGAAAGCGCGGCAGCGTTCCGCGAATCCAAATGTAGAAGAATAGAAAGAAAACGATCTTGGCAAAAAAGACCAGCACACTGACGAGCCCAAACAGCAGTGTGCCTCGGCCGAGCAAATACTCAACCAAGGGAAAGTTCCAGCCGCCCAGAAAAAGCGTGGTCGCCAGCATCGACACTGTGATCATGTTGATGTACTCGGCGTTGAAAAACAGCAGGAACTTAATCGAGCTATATTCGGTGTGGAATCCGGCGACCAGTTCTGTCTCTGCTTCAGGGAGATCGAATGGCACCCGATTCGTCTCTGCGATCGCGGCGATTAGATAGATGATGAAACCGAGAGGCTGGTAGAAGATGTTCCAGTTCATTCCGTACCCGCCCGACTGCTGTTCGACTATCGCGTACAAATCGAGCGTGCCGGAAAGCAGCACGACGCCAATCAGCGACAAGCCGAGAGCGAGCTCATAAGAGATCATCTGAGCTGATGATCTAAGGCCACCCATCAAACTGTACTTATTGTTTGAAGACCACCCCGCGAGCACCATTCCGTAAACACCTACTGACGTAACACCCAGAACGTAAAGCAGCGCTACATCGAACTGCGCAATACGCATAGGGAACGAAATATTCAAAAACGGAATGGTGACGACCGGGCCAAACGGGTAGACCACGATTGCCATAATGGCAGTGATTACTGCGATGATTGGGGCAAGTAGAAAAACGAACCTGGTGGATTGGTCCGGCACCAGGTCCTCTTTCATCATCGTCTTGATGAAATCGGCGAAAGGTTGCAGCACGCCACCGTAACCGACGCGATTTGGACCGACACGACCCTGGATGAAAGCCAGAACACGGCGTTCTGCAAGTACGGTGAAAGCCACCAGCAGCATGATCGTGAGAAAGGCAACCGTGATCCCGACGATCAGCAGGATTGAGTGAATGTACGGATTGTTCCAGTCCATGTTGAAATTCGCGTTTGAGCGAAGCAGAAATGGTCCCACTACCTGCTGCCCGTGCGGGTCTTAATCCGACAGCACCCCTTCCAAACGTAAGCTTGCGTCGACGGTAATTTGATAAAGGGGCGAAATGCTGACGGTATCTGGTCGCGGGTTTCCAGCGGCAAGCAGATGAAACTGCGGCACCTTATCGGTCAACGTGCCAATCTTGAAAAGTTCATGCCCAACCTCTGGCGAATCCAGAATCTTTTCGCCGGCATCCGGCATTGCCCCAACTCGTTCGCGAATAGTCCCCAGTGCTTCCGTTAAGTCTCGCCGATCTGCAATTGCGTGCTTAACCTGTATCGGACGGGTCTCGTCTTTCAACAACGGATAGCGCAAGCCAGAGTAAGCGGGCACCTCGGCGGCGATCGCCGAAAACACCGCGCTGGACGATAACTGAAATCCAAAATCGACACCCAACTCGGCCGCCAACTGCGCGGTAATCATCCAATCCGACTTCGACTGATTAACTGGTGGAATCGATTGGCGCACGCGCTGCACCAGCCCATCGTTATTGGTGAAGGTGCCGTCGATTTCGGCAAACGAAGCGGCCGGGAAAACAACGTCGGCGAAAGCGGTAGTCGCCGTTTCAAACAACTCCTGCACGACGAGGAAATCCAATTTGCTCAAAGCATCTGGCTGAAGGTGCAAGTGCTCGGTTAGAAAGCTCCCAGCGATGTAGATCGCCCGCACATCCTGACCACAGGCAGCAAGCATTTGTCCCGCGTCCGTTGCGCCGTTCATCATTCCCATGTCATGCGCGCCGACGCTGTTGTTGTAAAGCGGCAAGGGATGAAGGAGAACTCGCCGGCCTTCCGCCGCCAACGTTTGCGGCAGTTGGGCCATTACAATTTGGGCCTCGGCGCTTAGCTCACCGCCAAACATGAAGATCAGATCGCCCTGCGCTTCGGAAAGAGTCTGGCGCAGAGTCTGCAAAGCCGCTTCCTCGACTCCCAGCTTCCGCGCAATCCGATCATCCTCGTCGCCACCGATTGCCAGGACGGCAGCGTCCTCCGCGCCCGGGGCAATGTGAATGAACTGCGCCGCCTGTTCCAGCAAACGAATCGGGACGGCATTGATGACGATGAGTTTGGCGCCACCATTGCGGACGGCTTGCCGAATCTGTTTCCCGGTCAATGGCTGCAACTCTTCCGGCTCGCCGCCAATCAGAACGATCGTGCTCGCATAGCGAATGTCACGGTGAGTTGCCAACTGACCGGCAAGGTTGTCAAAAAAGGGTCTGAGACTGAAAGCATCGGTGGCGGTGTAGTTCTCCGTTCCCACCAACTCGGTCGCAAACTTACGCAAGACAAAGTTCGCTTCGTTTGTAATTCGCGGACTGCCAACTACGCCGATCGAGTTCGAGCCGTGCTCGGCATCAATCGCGTCAAGCCGCTGCGCCACGTGACGAATTGCGTCGTCCCAGGTCGCCGGAATCAGCTTGCCTCCTTTTTGATAACGAATCATCGGCGTTCGCAGCCGCTTTTCGTGATTAACAAACGGATGGCCGAAACGTCCTTTGATACAGAGGAACTCCCCGTTGATGCCGTTAACATAACGGTCACGGGCAACCACACGCATCACCTCACCAGCACGTGAGCCAAGCGACGACTGACAACCGTCCGAACAATAAGTACAAGTGGAGATCGTTTGCTCCAGCTCCCAGGGCCGAGCCTGATGTCGGTAGGTTGCGTCCAGCAGGGTTCCAGTAGGGCAAACTTCGATGCAGTTTCCGCACTGCGAGCAATCAAGCCAACCTCCATAGGTTCCGATGACTGTGTGCGCGCCGCGGCCACCGGCTTCGATGGCGTCCTCGCCCATCCACTCGTCACAAACTCGCGTGCATCGCTTACAAAGAATGCAGCGTTGCGGATCGTTGGCACCGATCGGCGAAAGGAAGCGTTCCGGTTTGTAGTTCTTCTGCTCCGTGAAACGTTCTTCGAGGTTGCCCCAGTCAAAAGTCATTTCCTGTAGCTCACACTCACCACCGCGATCGCAAACTGGGCAGTCGAGCGGGTGATTTGCGAGCAGAAACTCGAGCATCGATCGCTGGGCCTTCTCGATCTCATCACTCTGGGTCGAAACCACCATTCCGTCGGTGCAGATGATGGTGCAGGAGGTCTGCAACTTGGGCATCTTGTCGATCCGAACGAGGCACATGCGACAAGAGGCTTGCAGAGCGAGGTCGGCGTAGTAACAGAACGAGGGAATATCAAAGCCCTTGTCACGGCAAACGTCGATCAGCCGCGCGCCTTTTGGAACTTCGAACTCGCGTGCGTTGATTGTGACTTTGATTGGTTCTGTTGACATAAACTAATTTCTGCTGATGTAGCGCTCGACTACGTTTACCAGCGCGTTGATGCGTTCGTCAGTCTCGACCGATTTCTTTGCAAGATCCTGGAATGTCGCCGCGACCCGCTCGAAGCTGGCGCTGATGCGATCAAAACCTCGGTTCATTTGCTCATTCGTAGCCGTTAGCTCCTGTTCATGAATCTGCGCGATGGTTAGCAGAGCGGCAATCGCCTGGTCGTTGCGGTCCAGGCGAGCCTCAGCTTTTCTGTGGTTCTCGGAGGAAACGGCCTGCTGCTCGATAACTGTGCCCAAAATGTTTTTCATCCGTAGATATTCTTCTTCAGTCACAAGGCACTCCTTTCTTGCGCTTTGATAAACAGGAGGTTAATGGGCAGCGACTAGATTGTGATACACACATTTTTCAGGTATCTACACCACACTCCCGGTTAAATGTTTTCTAAAATCCTCGGGAAATCTCTTGATCGCCGACTGAATGGGCCACGCCGCCGCATCGCCCAGCGGACAAAATGATTTGCCTTCGATGTTGTCGCAAAGATCAAGCAGCAGTTGTGCGTCTTCTGGTCGCCCGCCGCCATTCGCTACCCGCTTGAAAACTTTCACCAGCCAGTCAGTGCCTTCACGACACGGTGTGCACCAGCCACAAGACTCGTGTTTGTAAAACTCTGTCAGGTTCTTAGTCGATTCAAAGACGTCGACCGTTTCGTCCATGACTATGAAACCACCCGAACCCACCATCGAACCAGCAGCGACGATACCTTCGTAATCCATCCGCACGTCTTTCCCGATGATGTCCTCTGCGCTCATGATGTACACGGACGACCCCCCCGGAATGACGGCCTTCAATTTCTTGCCGTCCCGAATACCCTGACAGTCTTCCATGATGAACTTTTCCATATCGTCATAACCCATGGGCAGTTCATAAACGCCAGGACGATTCACGTGGCCGGACACGGACCAAAGTTTTGTGCCGCCGCTCTTTTCCGTTCCTAGTTTCTGATAAGCCTCACCACCCATCTTGATGATGTCTGGTACGGCAGTCAGCGTCTCGACATTATTGACCACGGTGGGACAAGCGTAGAGCCCTGAAATGGCAGGGAAGGGAGGCTTCATTCGCGGGTGACCGCGCATTCCTTCGAGAGAACTTAAAAGCGCCGTCTCTTCGCCGCAAATGTAAGCACCGGCACCCGTGTGGGTGTAAACCTCTGATGAAAACTCCGTCCCAAGAATGTTCGCCCCGAGAAAGCCGCCCGCCCGCGCTTCTTTCAGCGCCTCATCCATGATGTCGATTAAGTAGCGATACTCGCCACGCGTGTAGATGTAGTTGAGCTTGGCACCGAGCGCGTAAGCCGCGATCAGCATCCCTTCGATCAACAGATGCGGATCGCGCTCCAGCAGGTAGCGATCCTTAAACGTGCCCGGCTCCGATTCATCAGCGTTGCATACTACGTACTTTGCCTTTGGCGAATCCTTGGGAACGAAACTCCATTTCATTCCCGTCGGAAAGCCGGCGCCGCCGCGACCACGCAGGGCCGATTTCTTCACCTCGTTGATAACATCGTCGGGTGACATGCTGGTAAGCACTGTGCGAAGTGCCTCGTACCCGCCGTTTTGGCGATAGACATCCAGCGTTCGCGAGTTCTCGAGCAGCACTCGCCGAAGCTGCAATGGTTCACATCCTATGGCGCCGATAAACATGCTGTTTAAGTTAATGAGTCGAGTATGCGATCGACTTTCGCAGTAGTTAGATCTTCGTAGTAATCAAAACCGATCTGAAACATCGGCGCGGTACCGCAGGAGCCCAAACACTCAACCAACGAAACCGTGAACTTGCCGTCGGCTGTAGTCTCGCCGGGCTTGATCCCTAGCTTGCTGCAAACGTGTTCGGTAATCTTCGGCTCACCCATGATCTTGCAGGAGAGCGTCTTGCAAATCTGAATATGGTGCTTCCCAACAGGTTCGGTGTGAAGCATCGAGTAGAACGTCGCGACTTCCCAAATATCGGTGATTCGCAGGCTCAATCTTTTTGCCAGGTAGGCAACGCCGGGGGGGTCGAGATATCCTCGCTCGCGCTGCACAATAAACATCAACGGCAGGATGGCCGAACGCGTCACCGGATACTTCGCGAGGTGTCGATCGATCTCTGCTTCGATCTCTGGCGAGAAAGACGCCACTTCACGGCCAATATCCACTGGCTGCGAGCGCGGCTGGATGTTTATTGGTTGAGCACTCATGTTTGGTTCGAACTCTTGCGCGGCACGGTCTACCGGTCGATCTCACCAAGGACGATATCGAGCGAGCCAATAATCGCCACCACATCCGCCACCATCTCACCCTCGACCATGTCCGGCAGCGCGGACAAGTTCACGAAGCTGGGACCACGGAAATGAACGCGAGCCGGTTTCGGGCCACCATCGGACTTTACATAACAACCCAACTCGCCTTTAGAGGCTTCTATCGGGTGATAGACCTCGCCGGCCGGCACATCGAAGCCCTCCGCGACGATTAGGAAGTGGTGAATCAGCGCGTCCATGTGCTTCTTCATCGCTTCACGATCAGGCAATACTACTTTCGGTGCGTCCGCCTTAACCGGTCCCGGCTGCAATCGCCCTAACGCCTGCGCGACGATCTTATGCGACTCCTTCATCTCACGCATGCGCACCATGTAACGCGCCCAGACGTCGCAGTCGGCTTCGGTTGGCACTTCGAAATCATACTTCTCGTAACCTGTGTAAGGATTCGCACGTCTGATGTCGAGTGAGATGCCGCTGCCTCTCAGACACGGTCCCGACAGACCCCAGTCAATCGCATCTTCCGCTGAGATGAAGCCGACACCCTGAGTTCGCTTCTGAAAAATTCGATTGCCAGTTAAGAGCGTGTGAAACTCGTCCACGGAACTCAAAAAGCCGGCCAGGAACTGCTTCACTCGGCGCTCGAACCCAGCGGGCAGGTCCATCATCAACCCGCCGATGCGAAAGTACGATGGTGTCAGCCGACCGCCTGAGGCAGCCTCAATCAAGTTCAGGATCTTTTCGCGCTCGCGGAAACCGTAAAAGAAAACCGTCATCGCTCCGATGTCCAGAGCGTGCGTTCCGAGCCAGACGAGATGCGAAGCGATACGTTGCAGTTCGCACATCAACACACGAATCGTTTGCGCTCGTTCGGGAATCTCGAGCCCGAGCAGCTTCTCAACCGCCATTACATACGCCAGGTTGTTTCCCAACGGATTGAGATAGTCCATCCGATCGGTGATGACGATTCCTTGTTGATACTTCTTGTATTCGAATAGCTTCTCCATCCCGGTGTGGAGATAGCCAATATCGGGAGTGGCTTTCACGACACTCTCGCCGTCGAGGACGAGCTCGAGACGCAACACACCGTGGGTTGAAGGGTGTTGCGGCCCCATCGAGATCGTCATCTGGGTGTCCAAAGGACGATCAACCACCTCGAACTGCGGTGGAATATTTAGTGTCGAGCTGCTCATGATCCAATACAAAAACTACTTAAGGCTATAGGGCTCGTAACCACGCAACGGAAAATCCTTACGTAAAGCATGTCCTTGCCAATCGTCAGGCAGCAGAATGCGACGCAGGTCCGGATGACCGTCGAAGATCACTCCAAAGAGATCAAATGTTTCTCGCTCGTGCCAGTTGGCAGTTCGCCAGACGCCGGTGACTGTTGGCACGTGCGGATCGTTCTCGTTGAGCACAACTTTCAGACGGAGTCGATGATGAAGAGTGGTCGAAAAAAGGTGATAGTTGACTTCAAAGCGTGGCTCTTCTTCAACGCCTCGATCCGCGCCGCAGATGTCGGCTAGAAAATCAAACTTCGCATCAGCAGCGCCTTTAAGTTGCGAGCAGACAGCCACGATGTGTTCGCGAGGAACGATTGCTGTTACTTCTGACAGCGCTTCAACAACCTCAGAAATCCATTCTGAGTGTTCACGCTGTAACGCCGTCACCAGAAGGGACGGCGTCGAAGTGTCATTGGAGGTTGTGGTGATATGCTCTGACAAAGCCTGTTCGTTATCTGCCCCAGTTGTCATGTATCAACCAACCACGAGTATTCCTTAACATGCTTATGATGAGCGACGACGCTCGTGTCTGGACGCAATCGTATAGGGGCGTGATGCGGCGTTCTGCCCAACTGTCGAACCATCAGTGACCGGCAGCGTGCCTGGGACGACCGCCTCGCGTGCCTCTTCCTCGGGAATGTCACGACGATCACGTGCGGACTCTTTGGAGACCTTGTCCTGCAACATCATCACCGCGTGAATCAACATCTCCGGACGCGGAGGACAGCCGGGAATGTAGACGTCTACGGGTACGATCTTGTCTACGCCTTGAACAATTGCGTAGTTATCAAACACGCCGCCTGAGGTCGCACAGGCGCCCATCGAAATCACCCACTTCGGCTCAGGCATTTGATCGTAGATTCGTCTCAGAACCGGGGCCATTTTTCGCGAAACTCTTCCTGAGACGATCATTACGTCCGCCTGTCGCGGGCTGGCGCGAAACACTTCCGAGCCAAAGCGCGCCAGGTCGTTGCGCGACGACGTCGCATTCATCATTTCAATGGCGCAGCACGCGAGACCAAAAGTAGCCGGCCAAAGAGACGACTTGCGGGCCCAGTTGATGAGCGAGTCCAACCGCGTGGTCAGCACCTCCGGTAGAGCCTCGGCGATAATATTTTCCAGCCCCATAATTCCTTGCCTTAAGCCGCGGTGCGGCGCGCCATTGATTGTCGTCGCTCCAAATCTGCCAACGCGCGAGCTTCGGCTTCGGCTTCGCGGCGGGCCTTCTCGCCCCAGTCAAATGCGCCCTTCTTCAATACGTAAACGTAACCAGCAAGCAGCAACCCAACGAACAACATCATTTCAACGTACACCAGATTCCTCAGGTCGTACGTGGGACTTGCCAGCGTTTTGAAAACGACTGCCCACGGAATCAGGAAGATGACCTCAATGTCAAAGAGAATAAAGATCATCGCTACCAAGTAAAATTTGATCGAGAAACGTTGCCGCGCAGTACCGACCGGATCTTTGCCACACTCGTACGGCATCATCTTCGTGCGGGTGCGTTTACGTTGTCCTATGAATTGCGAAATGAAGACGTTGACCAGGGCGAAACCTGCGGCCACGACGAACATCAAGAGGATGGGCAAGTAGTCGATCAGATTAAACGGCATCTATACGAGACCCTCGACAATCAGATCAATGCGTGGTCTGCGGCCGCTTACACTGACGACCAACAGCGTTGCTGCTAGATTGAGAATCATTGTACAAGCCGAATCGTAGTCGAAGTGATCGAGGGTGTCAAGGAAGCTACTTCTGCGAAAATCCACCAAGAAAATGGTGATTGACCCTCCAAAAATTGATGTGTTACCGTGCGATCCAACCTCACGCTATCGTGCGTGCTGCGCGCCTCAGGAAACCATGTTTTGAGTGGTATAGGATCACATTGATAACTGGCTTCAATACTGATATCGAACATGACGGCGTTGTCTATCATGTGCAGACTGAAGATAAGGGTCTCGAGTCTCCGCTGATCCTCTCGCTCGTCTACGTCGGGGGCGCGATTCTCGCAAGCAAGCGCTCTCCGTATGAAGACCTCATAGCTGAAGGCTTCGATGAAGCCGTACTGACTGAACGAGTGCATCGCCAACATCGACTGATTTGTGCGGCAATCAAAGCCGGGCGCATTGAAGAACTAAAACGGATGGGCGGTGGAATCGATAAAGACGAGGCGAAAGTTGAGGAGGACGCCTCGGTCGAAAATCCTGCTGTTTCAAGCGAGGCTGAGTTCTTGATACTAGGTAGTGACGATGAGCGACTTGAAATGCCAGCGTGGACGCCGGAGCAAGAGGCTGAGTTGGAGATACCTCCGGAGGAGGAGCCGTATTTGCCACCAGCTCCAAAATCGGATGCATACGTGGTGTTTGACTCACGTCGTAAGGGTATTGAAGTAGAGGAGCCAGCCGAAGGCTTGTGTCTGTCGTTAATGGAAGAGCAGGAGTTTCGCTCGGGCGAGTCGTTGCGGCTAAGTGTCGTTGTAACTTACCGGTCCGCTTCGTCCGAGAAACCCGTCGGCGGAGTATCCGTGTCAGTAAAAATCTTAGGGACAACTTTTAGACCCGTGATTGTCTCGGTTAAGACACAGAAAGATGGAGTTGCACTGATCTCCGCTGAAATTCCGAAATTTACCTCCGGCCGGGCAGCCATATTGCTGCGCGCAGTCAAAGGCGATGAGGCAGTTGAGATTCGTCGTGTTGTTCGTCCCACCTGAAGTACCTCGGAAGATAACTACGTGAAAATCCAAGTTAATGGGGAGGTTCGCGAAGTCGGTCCCAATGCAGCGCTTTCTGAGGTGGTCCAACTTCTCGATCTTGCCGCCGAGCGCATAGCGATAGAACTCAATCACGTTGTCGTGCGACGTGCCGATTGGCCGTCAACGATCCTGGAGGAGAATGACCGGATTGAGATCGTTCACTTTGTCGGTGGCGGATAATCGCAGGATGAAGGATGAAGGGCGTGGCCTGAAGTGTAGAGTCAGCATTGCTTTGCTCACTAGCATTGCCCTAACGGGCCAGTGATCCAACTATTTCATCCTTGATCCTTCTCCCGGGATCCCTCTTTCTAGTTAACGGTGTTTCAGGTGTAAACTTTTAGCAAAGTTCAAAACAGAAGAGAGCGCCAAATAAATGTCAGCGACAGTCGCACCCACAAAAGATCCATTTCGTATCGGTAGCCTTACATTCACCTCGCGCCTGATTATCGGCACCGGTAAATACCGAAGCTTTGGAGAGATGAAAGCTGCGCATCGGGCTGCCGGCGCCGAGATGGTAACGGTAGCTGTCCGCCGCGTTCCATTGGATCGCGGTTCGGAATCGTTTCTCGATCATCTCGATCCCGCAATGAAGATCTTGCCCAACACCGCCGGTTGCTACACGGCAGAAGAAGCTGTTCGCACGGCGCGTCTCGCCCGTGAAGCGCTCGAAACAGATCTGATCAAGCTTGAAGTGATCGGCGATCAGACGACGCTCTTTCCCGATAACGAACAAACGCTAGAGGCCGCGCGAATCTTAGTTGCAGAGGGATTCATCGTGCTTCCATACTTTAACGACGATCTGATCATGGCGAAGAAGTTGCTCGCTGTGGGTTGCCCGGCAGTAATGCCACTAGCGGCACCAATCGGATCGGGTCTCGGCGTTCAGAATCCTGCAAACCTGCGCATCATGAGAGAGCAACTGCCGGACGCCACCATCATTGTAGACGCAGGCGTGGGTACTGCGAGCGACGCGGCGATAGCGATGGAGTTAGGTGCCGATGCGGTGTTGATGAATACGGCAATCGCAGAGGCGGAGGATTCTGAAAAGATGTCGGAGGCGATGAAGTTAGCTATTCAGGCAGGCAGATTGGCTTACCTCGCCGGTCGCATGCCACGGCGGTTATATGCCAGCGCTTCGAGTCCGCTCGCGAATAGCCTTCGCTGAACTGGTGATTAACGAAAAAACGGATAGTCAGTTCGAGTCACTCCGGCTGATTCCCGCTATTCTGGCAATCTCCCGCTACAAATCGAATCATGTTGTATGTGATGCCTTCCGGCAATGATTCGAGCAGAACCTTGAACTTCACCGGTCCTTGCGCAGCCATAGCGTCCTCAATTAGCACGCGGTTGGCCTGCGACACCAACCTTGATATGTCTACCGCAAGACCACTCTGAAGACAGTCGAGCAGCTGGCTCTCAATAGTTGATTTGACGAGATTCCGTTGAGCCGCAATCTCATCGACGGAGAGTCCCTGGCAAAACAGCGAGTAGGTTTGCATTGCAGTCGAAGGTGGCGGACCTGCTTCGTATCTCCTGAATTCATCTATCGGAAACTCAAGCTCAACATCTTCCTGCTCCCGCATGACGCGTTCCCCCAGTTCAGTGATCGAAACTGTTGGATATTCGCCGCGGCTGATGCTAAGGCACTTGGCGGCGACCAACGCCTCGACAAAAGCCAGGAGATCTTCCTGCCGCATTTCCTTCAAAATTCCGTAAGTGGACAGGTTGTTCAGGTTGGCCTGCAGCACGTTCTTGGCCGCCGATCCACGAAGCGTTGCTGCCAGCAGGGTTTTCCCGAATCGCCCCTTCATGCGAGCTGCGCACGCGAGTATTTTTCGCACGCGAAGTTTTTCGTCATCACTCAATTTTCGAGGAGACGCAACTGAGACTTTCCCGGCAAGCCGCCCTGAGCGAGGATGATCATCGATTGTGTCGATATCAGGAAGAGGAGCCCGCAGGCGGCTGCGCGGCGAACAGTTTCCGCAGGTGCCGCATTTGCGCGCATGATGGCGATCGCCAAAGTAGTCGAGGATGTGCGCACGATAGCAATATTCCGTATAGCAGAATTCAATCATCTCACGGAGCTTGCGCTGCTCGAGTCCCGCACGCGCCGAGACTTCCGCAGCATTGACGCGCACTCTCGCAACCGGCGGATCGTCAAGCATCACGACGCTGCGACTACGGCGTTGGCCTTTACCGGCGATTGCTTTCGTAGAAGTTTCTGCCCCGCCGGCCCAGGGAGGAATGTCAGCCGCGCGGTTTGAGCGAGGAGCAGAGAAGTTCGACGTACGCTCGATGTGGCCCGCCCGTTCCAGGAGATAGAGCGCAGACTGGACTGCCATCTCATTCCGAACCCCGGCGCGATTCGCTAGCTCGGAACCTGAAAGCTCAATCCTTTTTTCACGCGTAGCCACGAGCGCCCGATAAACGTTCTGAATAATGTCAAAAGTTGGATACGAGCCTTCGATAAAAAACTCGTGCGTGTTCTTGTCTGCGTAGTTGAAGAACAGAACGCACGATGACTGCAGACCGTCGCGTCCCGCGCGACCAATCTCCTGGTAATAGGCTTCGATGGAGCCGGGCATTTGATAGTGCGCGACAAACCGAATGTCGGGTTTGTCGATTCCCATACCAAACGCATTGGTCGCGACGATCATCTGGGTTCGGCCGGCCATAAAGTCGTCCTGCGCCTTCACCCGAATTCCATCCGTCATCCCCGCGTGGTACGCAGCCACGCGCAGACCCGAAGCTTGCAGCTTTGCGGCAACCTGCTCAACTGCCTTGCGTGTAGAGGCGTAGATGATTCCGGATCCGCCGTGGGTCTCGGCCAGTCGTTTGATGTGGGCCACCTTCTGTCGTTCCTTCTCGGTGGCAACAACATCGATAGTGAGATTGGGACGATCGAAGCCACTGACGAAAGTCTGTGGGGCTTTCAGACCGAGTTGCTGAATGATGTCGTTCCGAACGTAGGGAGTAGCGGTCGCGGTAAGTGCGAGAGTCTGCGCGCCTTTGAGGGACTGAATTGCACGTTTCAAACGCAGATAGTCGGGACGAAAGTCGTGTCCCCAGGTCGATATGCAATGGGCCTCGTCAACCGCAAACAACGAAACGCGGATTGAGCTAAGGGCATCGATGAAGCGGCTGCTGCGAAAGCGTTCGGGCGCGACGTAGACGAGTTTGAGTTCGCCGCGCCGCAGCGCATCGATGCGCGCATGCTGTTCGCGCTCGCCGATGGAACTGTTGATGAACGTCGCCGGCAACCCGCGGGCCTGCAACGCGTCAACCTGGTCTTTCATGAGTGCGATCAGCGGCGAAATCACAAGTGTGGCGCCGCCGAGCATCATCGCCGGCAGTTGATAGCAAAGCGACTTGCCGCTGCCGGTGGGCATTACTACAACGGCATCTTCGCCTTTCAGGATCGCTGCGATGACCTCGTGCTGACCCTGGCGAAAATCAGGAAAGCCAAAGTGCTCGTGCAGCGATCTGAGGGCGTCCGGCATTGTGAACATTGGCTGAGAGTCTAGTGTCTCAGCCCTCGCATTTCAATTGAGTACCAGGTCGCACGTCGAACCAATGCTCCGCAGCTTCCGCAGAACTTGCGAGCGGCGCCAAAGCGGCTAAGCCGTCCGATGTGAGGCGGTGGCTATGCCCCGGTGTGAATACGAGCCACATTGTTACTGGGAGCGCGGACGGCCTCGTCCACACGAGCTTCGCCTCCAAGCAAGTGTAATTGGTCTCGGGACTTCGAGCATTCAACGTTTGCGGACGAGGCCGTCCGCGCTCCCAGTAAGAAACGCTTTTGCATTCCTCCGAATGA
>JBGTLE010000320.1:0-10381 GCA_041744295.1 Pyrinomonadaceae bacterium
CCACTAAGTCCTCGCGCAGATCAACGCGTACGAGAGTCGCGCGCAACTTACGGCGTTCAATTTGAGAGGCCCCGGACTTAGGGCCTTTCCGTGGTGGCTTGCTGGACATGTTCGGTCTCCTTGATGAGAGGTCGTGGATAGTAAGGCAGCAACAGTTTAGCCGCGCTTCCAACGATGCACAATAATTGGAATCTGGTCAGCAGAGATTTTGAAAACAACAGCAAACAGCGAACAGCGAACAGCCAGAACGAGCAAGGCGGGTTAGCTAACTCGGGTTCTATATTAGTCCCGAATGCATAACACATAAGAGATTATCTTGGGGAAAGTACCTGCCAACGCTGTGGCTGTTTGCTGTCTGCTGTCCGCTGTTTGCTCACTCGCCTCGTCAACGTCTGCCACGCCTGCTGCTTAAGTTGCCTTTTCCGCGGACAGTGTTTGCCCGCTTACTGGTCCGCTTTCGCGGTGAGGACGACGTAGCTTCGCTGATTCTCTGAGCCGGACCTACTTCACGCAATGACCTCGTTATCAACTCCTCTGCCGGCGGTGTGCCATCAATGAAGACAAACACGTGAAAGTGATTCGCGTTCTCACGCAGGACGGCGACCCTGCCCTCGTCTCGGAGCCGTGCGAGTTCGGCCATGACGAATTGCTGCTCCGCGGCCGTCAGGTAGCGGTAATAGACATCAAACGCCAGGCCAGTCGAATGCGGTGGCACGTCTATCAGGGTTGCATTAGGATTGCTCTCGCGTAGTTGGCGCTGATACTCGTCGGGCCGGACAAGCGACGTGATGGCAAGCGGACGACCGAACCGATCCTGATAAACCTTCGCGAGGTCTTCCATCAGTCTGAACGCGGCCGGTCGCAGGTAACTCAGCAACCGCACCTTGAGAGCTTTGCGATCGTTTGGATTTGTCAGCGAATTGTCTTTCTCAGTCTCCAGGGCGAACGATCTTACGGCGTGGTACTCACTGGCAATAATCTCCCTCGATTTTGTGTTCTTATAGAACCTGTCCAGTAAAGCTTTCTTCTTCTTGAACTCAGCTGCCGACGTTTCATTCTCAGTGATCTCTGTTCGGAGTTTCCCGGTCAACTCCCGATCACGCCGAGGCGTTGCAGCCAATTGCTTCCTAAGATCTGCGTCCGCCTGCTTTAGCTGATCGAGCGACTTTCCAATCTCGGAATACTCTTGCTCTAGTTCCGCCTCACTGCCAATGAGCGGCACACTTTCACCAGAGCCTTTGTCATAATGGGTGAATGGTCCGTCAGAAGCACTGAAGCCAACGCCGTAAAGAATGTAGGATCTTCCCAACGCAGGAACTTCGACAAATTCCCCTTTCTTGATCAGCGAAATCAACTCGGCGAAATCATGTGGGGTTTGTAGCTGGTGTCTGCGCCATTCGGCGATCTGCATGCTCAAGAAACGTCTGTTGTCCGAGTAGTGCTTAAGCTGGGATGGGACTTCAACCGCTGCTTGTCGCCCGGTGGGCTCGCCACGATCCTCCTCAACTCGAAGAGCTGCCTCCTTGAACTGATCCGAACTGGCAGAGTCGAGTGTGGCAGGCGCGGCTACCTGCGGTTGCGATTTATTTCGACAGCCGCAGAATAGGAGGAGTACAAGGATTAGAGCTACTTGTGGCTTCCCGCAAGCCACGCTATAGAATTTCAACGCAGTTTTATTCCCCTTCTAATGATTGTCCGGTGTAAATCGAAAGGCGTCCACACGGAGGAACGCCCTACAATGGTTACCACGGACCCTTAGTCCCTTCGCGCAGTCCTTCACGAAATATTCGGACCACTTCCCTTCCGTTCTTGCCGCCTGTTGCGCATTGAGTCACGCATCAGGCTTGGTCGCTTGACCACCCTTATTGCGTTACCCTACATTGACGACGCAATAAAACAAACATACTGCCAGCAAATAGAAGGACTCTTAAAGCCAGTGGCAATAAAAATTGAGAACCAGGTCGAACGAAAACTGCCCAGTAACACAATCGAGCAAATCGAAGCCGTTTTTGACAGTCTGCCGCGCGAACACACCCGCGGTCTGGAGCGAATTAGACTAGTCGAATTTATTTCGGAACCGCGCCTCAGAGGCACCTTTCAAGCCACCGAACTCCCGGGCCTGTATCACCCGCGGCAGGGCCCCAAGGGTCCGTGGTTGGAAATCGCTCTCGGTGTGCTATTGCCAGGCAATAAGCCAATTCACAAACGAGTTGTGCCCCGGCTTTCCTTCAAGGGAAATCTGGCGGCCATCCTCTTCTCACTGGTAGCCCAACACTATCATCTGACGCTGCGGCACTCGCTGAAGAAGACACAGCTCGAGCCGGCGGTACGAGCGTATACCGAGAAACAACTAAAGGCCTGGAACGAAAAGAAACATAGTTTTCGAGCAAAGCTCTTCAAGCCGTTGCAACCTACACTCGAGCGTTGGGCCAAGGCGTTGCAAAAAAGAGCGGCTACGGAAAAGAAAAAGAGCCTGGCATCTAAATAGCGATGCCATGATGAATCTCCTAAACGAAAAGGGCGCCATTTGACGTGGCGCCCTTTTCAACTCTAATGAGATTGAACTACTCGGTGGTGTCTATCAGCGATCCCTGCGTAGCAACACTTGGTGCGTCATCCTTACTGCTCTCGATACTTCTGGCGGCAATTCGTAAAGCCGCGGCGACGTCTTCCAGCTCAACACTCGAGCGGCGAAATTTAACTTCGAGGCTGAACTCTTTCCCCGGAGAGTTGTATTTGAAAGTGTAAGGCTTCGACTCAGGAGAGACGCGCGGTCCCATCTCCTGTCGTCTTACTTCCCTTGCGTCGTCACGCGTTAACCCGCGAGATGCAATCTGGGTTGCCAGTCGCATCATTCCTTCATCGTCAGGCTGGCGCAGGATCTGCAGCAACACAGACTTTGCAGTCACATCTGCCTGCTTGCAAATCTCCCGCACGTCGGCAGGAATTCTCGCAATCGATAACGCTTCAGTAACGGTGCTGCGGCTCTTTCCGACCTTGCGCGCCACCTCGTCATGCGTATAGCCGAATCGGTCACAGAGGGCGAGCAGGCCATCCGCTTCTTCCCAGACGGTGAGATCCTTGCGCTGCATGTTTTCAATGAGCGCTATCTCAGCTACTGTGCCCTCGTCAACTGCCATTTCGACGCACGGCACTTCTGTAAGACCAGCCAGGCGTGCCGCGCGATAACGTCGCTCGCCGGCGATAATCATCCAACGTCCTGTGTCTTCAGTCGGCCGAACGAGCAATGGCTCCAACACACCCTTGTCAGCAATCGAGGCGGTCAACTCCGTGAGATCGCCAAACTCGGTGCGCGGCTGTTTCGGATTAGGATCCAGTTTGTCGAGCGAGATCATTCGGCCCACTGGCGTGGGGCCTCGTTGTGACAATTCTTCGACGTAATGAACGTCGTGACGCATCTGCAAACCTGTCGGCAGTCCCCTTTTAGACACGGCTCAATACCTCTTCACAAAGTTTTGCGTATTCAGTGGCGCCCGATGAATTTGGCGCGAAGCTAAAAATAGATTCCTTGTAAGCTGGCGACTCTTCCAAACGAACGCTCTTGGTGATCACGGTGTCGAACAACTTCGGTCCGAACACTCGACGAATCTGCTCGTGTACTTCCCGGGCCAAGGTAGTCCGCTTATCGTGCAATGTAACGAGCACTCCCAACAACTGAAGATTCGGATTTGGACGTCCCTTGACCTTCTCGATCGTTTCGAGCAGATCGTCAGTTCCTTCAAGTGCAAAATAAGAAGACTGAATGGGCACCAGGACGTGACTCGCGGCGACTAGCGCGTTGACCGTAATCAGGCCGAGAGTCGGCGGCGTATCTATCACTATTACTTCATACTCTTTTCGGAATGGCTCGAGCCGGTCTTTCAAACGAAACGCGGCGTCGAAGTCGCCAACGAGTTTCGACTCGAATTTGGCCAGACTGATGCGCGCGGGAACGATGTCGAGATTCTCGACCGGACTTTTATATACCGATTCGGTAACCGGCGCCTCACCGTCCATCATTAGCTCGTAGGCCGAACGTTGGACCTCCTGCGGATCGAGGAACGAGATCGAGCTGTTTGCCTGAGGATCAAGATCGAGAAGGAGAGTACGTTTTCCCAGCCTGGCAAAAGCGGCGCCAAGGTTGATGGCCGTAGTGGTTTTGCCTACGCCACCTTTTTGATTAGTGATCGCAATTACCAATCGAGGTACCGGATCAGAATTCTGCACAGTTGCTTCGATGATGATGGATTATCTGCTGGAAAATGCTGGTCTATACCGTTGGTTGACCAGCGATGAATTGACGCAGTGAAGCTACATTGGTAAGTCGCCTGCTTCACCGATAACGTCGGGCCACTCTTCTTCGCTAAGAGAGGAGTCGTCGGTTCCCTCGTCTTCCGATGGAACTGTATTTCGGGAAGCCTTAATCACTTCCATGTTCACGAAAATCGGGCAGTCAGTCCGCAGAGCGAGAGCTATTGCGTCGGATGGACGTGAGTCGAGGAGCATCGTTTCTCCATCGCTCGTACGCATCTCGATCTCTGCAAAAAAGGTGTTGTCGCGCAAGTTGGTAACGACCACTCGTACAACATGGATATCGAGTTGCACAATCAGATTTCGCAGCAGGTCATGCGTCATCGGCCTCGGAGGCGCGATCTTTTCAATCTCGAGCGCGATGGCGTTCGCCTCGTATGCGCCAACCCAGATCGGCAGCATCGTATCGCTTTGGACGTCCTTGAGAATGATGATGGGCGTACCGCTGTTCGGGTCCATCATAAGAGCGCGGATCTTAACCTCGATTTCCATAAAGCGATGCCCTACTTACTTCTTCATGAATCTACCAAGTGCCGGGAGTTTGTCCGCTAAGCTTTAGCTTGTCGTGGGGCCGCGACCAACTAAAGTTTATCGGACTTCATTCAACAAACTGATCCACTTCCCTTGACCAACTCTCCGTAGAGACTATTCTGCTTCGCGGCCGTAATGACTATGTTGACCACGCTGCCTTCGAGTGACGCATCTCCATGGAAGTTCACTACTTTGTGACAGGTCGAATGTCCCATCATATCTGCTTCGCCGCGAGTACTCGGGCGCTCGATCAAAACACTCAGTTGCCGACCGATATAGTTTTCGCACAAACGATTCTGAACTTTGCGCTGTAGTTTCTCCAAAGCCAGAAAACGCTCCCGCTTAGTATCTGAAGAAACGTCATCAGGCAGTCGAGCTGCCGGAGTACCTGACCTTGGTGAATACTTGAACATGTAGAGCGCGTCGTATTCGCATTGCTCGACGAGGTTCATTGTCTGCTGAAAGTCGTCATCTGTCTCGCCGGGGAAACCAACGATGATGTCGCTCGTGAGTGATAACCGGCGACTCGATCTCTTAATTGACTCCACCTTTGCGAGGTAGTCAGCGGCAGTATGACCACGGCGCATCTGCTGCAGAATTGCATCACTGCCCGACTGCACCGGCAGGTGAATCCAATCGCAAAGATTTGGATACTCTTCAAGCGCGGCCACTATATCAGGATGAAAGTCTCTGGGAAATGAAGTCGTGAATTTGATGCGCGGCACTCCGGTTTCGGCAACTGCGCGGAGCAGCCGGCAGAACGGAGTGGCGCCGCGATACAGCTCGAGGCCGGCGAGTGTCTCAGGACGATAACTGTTTACGTTCTGGCCGATTAGATGAATTTCGTGGTAGCCGAGTTCCTTCAAACGGCGCACTTCGCTGATGATCTCAGTAGCGACGCGACTCTTCTCCCGACCGCGGGAGTAAGGCACGATGCAGAACGAACAGAACTTATTGCAACCTTCAATGATGGGGACAAACGCGACGTAAGGTGAATGTCGCTCGGTTGGTGAAACGTCCCAAACCTCTCCGTCTTCGCGTTCGCCAAGATCCCAAACCCTGGCGCGAATCGGGTCAATGCCTGCGCGTTCGATCAGCGACGAGATGCGATCCGTGGCGCGGGTTCCAATCACCATATTCACTGTATTGGAGCCTTTGAAAAGCGACGTGCCCTCGAGTTGCGCGACACAGCCCATCACTCCGATCAGCGGTTGCTTGTCGCTTGCGGCTTCACGAATTTCGCCGATTCTGGTCAGCACTTTCTGCTCAGCGCGCTCACGAACAGAACACGAATTCAGCAGCACCACATCGGCATTTTCAGCGGTATCAGTGAGTTCATAACCAGCGTTTTTGAGACCGGTAGCCGCTCGCTCGCTATCCGCGACGTTCATCTGGCAACCAAACGTTTCGATGTAGACTTTGGAACTCATGCTGCTGCGTTCATGCTCACTCGAATGGCGACAGTCTAACAGAAACTATGAAAAGAATGCGATAGTGCCTAAGTTGAAGTATTGACGTTGGTTGGGCTCTTTGAGGTCTCAGATCTCAGGTCTCAGGTCTCAGGTCTCAGGTCTCAAGTGTTGAGTTTTAAGTTTCAAGCTTTGCTAATTTGCAGGGTTGGGAAGGGTGGTTTACCCCGCTCTGAGATCTCAAATCTCAGATAATCTCAGATCTCAGATCTCACTTCGACCTGAGACTTGAGACTTGAGACTTGAGACCAGCGCCATCAGCCCCTTAACAAAATCTCTGGCATATGCCAACGCCCAAGGCAAAAAACACCCTCGCTTGACCGCGTATTGAGCGCGCTAGTAGTATTCGCGGCGAAGTCTTCCCTATTCTTGTTCGACACTGGAGAGGTTCCCTCATGTCTTTTAACAAAATAATTCTCGTCGGTAATCTTGGACGCGATCCCGAGCTGCGTTACACACCGCAAGGCACTCCGGTTTGCAGCTTTTCCCTGGCCACGAATGAGCGACGGAAAGATAAGACCGGCGAGATGCAGGATCTTACAACGTGGTTCAAAGTCACTCTCTGGGGACGGCAAGCGGAAACTGCCTCACAGTATCTGACTAAGGGAAAGCCGATTTTTATCGAAGGCAGACTGCGCGTTGACGAATGGACCGATAAGGATGGCAAGCCGCGGCATACGCTGGAAGTCCATGCCACGGATATGCAGTTTATTGGTGGTGGTCAGAGAAGCGATGATGCAATGGCCGCGAGAGCCAGCGGTCCCGGCGAACCACCGATGGCCCACGCCGAACCAGCCGACGACGATATTCCGTTCTAAAACAGAAAGCGGAAACACAATCCACAGATTGCGCAGATTTGTCGGCGCAACTCGCCAGCATCGAGATGCGATTGCAGTTACTCAAGAAGTGTAAATGGGGATAGAGACTGCGCGTTAGTGAGTGCTCGTAGAGCACGAAGCTGCGTTGGCACACATTGGGTGGAAGCCGCCCACGTCTACTGTAGCTGTCAGAGCTCGGCGGTCGGGTCCCTCAGCCTCAACCTGAATTTCTGAAGTTCCCTGCCCCTTTTTTATCTTTCCTTTACTCACGGTCCAACGATATGACACAGGTTCGCACGGTTTTCCGCCTTGCACCGCTACGCTAAAATTGATCAGGCTTCCTTCAGCTAAGTCAGAAGGGCACGAGACACTAATATGCGGACACTCGGTTCCGTCGTCCTCTTTAGGAGTTCGATAAGTAAATGCTGTGGCGACTATGATCGCAAGGGAAACCAGCAAAGCATTTATCATTTTGGTCTCGCTTCTTCGTTACTTCACTGATTGCGCTCTCACTCACTCGAGCAAGCACTGTGGTTACGCAACGCCCCAGCGGCCGAATTGGCGGAGTTTGTTGTAACGCCGCGTGAGTCTTTCTTCCTGCGTGCAGCTAACAGCTTCGGCGAGGCGTTCGGTGAGTGCGGCATCGAGGTGACGCGCCGCTTGATCGTAGTCGGTGTGGGCTCCACCTGCCGGCTCGGGGATGATCTGATCGACGATCTTTTCTTCGAGGAGTTCCTGCGCCGTGAGCCGCAATCCTTCTGCGGCGCGATCCGCCTGCTTCGCATCCTTCCAAAGGATCGCCGCGCAACCTTCAGGCGAGATGACCGAATAGATTGAGTTCTCGAGCATCAGTACCTGATCGCCCACTCCGATCGCGAGTGCGCCGCCCGATCCACCTTCACCGATCACCGTAACAATGACCGGCACCGTGAACTTCGCCATCTCGCGAAGGTTGTAAGCGATCGCCTCAGCCTGCCCGCGCTCTTCGGCGTCGATTCCGGGGTACGCGCCGGGCGTGTCGATCATCGTGAAGATGGGCCGGCCAAACTTTTCAGCAAGCTTCATCACTCGCAGCGCCTTGCGATAGCCCTCGGGTTTTGGCATTCCGAAGTTGCGATAGCTGCGCTGCTTCGTGTCGCGCCCTTTCTGGTGCCCGATGAGAACGATGGGCAAGCCATGAAACTTAGCTGAGCCACAAACGATCGCCGGATCATCCGCGAAGCGCCGGTCGCCGTGAAACTCAACAAAGTCTTCAAAGAGTCGTTCGACAAAGTCGAGCGTGTAGGGGCGATCCGGATGACGCGCTAACTGCACGCGCTCGAATGCAGTCTTCTGCTCGGCCGTCGTTGGCGGCAAGGGTGTGGTGGACTTTACCTTCTTAGCTTTTGCCATGTGGTTTCGGTTTGGGCTTTCGCTTTCTCTTACTGGTTACTCCTCAAGCATATCTCCCCGAAACAATGGTTGACCAGCCAACGAAGTAAAGAAGCCAAAAACTGCCAGCCCCAGCGCGACAATAAGAACCCCTACAAAGTCCGCAGCGTACCATGCGCTAAATTCAGAGGTTATTGGGAAAAAGATGATGATGTGCAGGAAAAAGGATGCCGCGGTCGTCGCCAACAGTCCGAAACGGTACAAACAGCCAACCAGCAGGAACGAGCCGAGAAAAGCGAACGGTATACCAACCAGAGTCTGGTGAGTCAGACTCAAAGCCAATCCACCCAGTAGCCACATCGCCATACCAGCCAACCAGTCCTTTCGAAAAACGACCCGAAGCAGGAATAGCAAGAACAGCAGAACAAAAACCTGGTTGAGGGTGCCAAACACCTGACCTAACAAGCCGCCTACCAAAGACCGAACGCCGAGCAGTTGCGTGGGCCCATAATCAAACCATGGCACGCGAGGTGGCGCCCCGAACCACCTAGGCACCTCCGCGGCGAGATAGAAATTACAGAGTATGAAGGCGGTGCCAACGACCGAACCGATCAGGATGTCACGGCCAACCAGTGGATCGCGCCAGCCGCCGGCTAGCAAACGAGTCCAGGAGATGATGCGACCGGGCCACCGACGCCGCACGAACGGTTCAAACGCGATATAGACTCCCCAAAAAAAACACGCCCAGAAGACGGCTAACTGCGTGTTTGAAATGAAATTTTGAGCTTCTGTCGCGTTCAACACGTGGTGCGAGGTGAACAGCCAGCGGATAAAGAAAGCGACCCAGATAAAGATGGCTAGCCGCGTCGCGCCCTTGCGATCGCCCCTGCCTAATCGCAAGTTACGCCAGGCGAGCAATGCACCACCGACCATTACCGTGATGAAAACCGTCAGCAGTAAGATGACAAGCGCACGTTGTCTAATACTTCCGATTGCTGCTACCTCTTCCGGTGGACGATCCCAGGGGTCCATCATCTCGAAGAAAACGGGCCGCCCTTCAAACGCCGCAGCTTCAACGCGTACTTTCAGCTCTGGTTGATTTGGATATGAACCTTCCCATGCCGCACGGACGTCGTAAGCCTGACGTGGCGTCCAGGCAGGTGGGACGGACTGAAACTGCGAGAAATCGAGACCACTCTCCGTAAACAGCACCGACCAATCTGGTTTCGTTTGCGTTGGGGTACTTTGGTGTTGCGACACCGCATAAAAGGATCGCAAACGACCGACAGTGTCGAGCGTCACAGTCGTCATGCTTGAAATGTCTTGCGCGGGTGACGTTTCCTCAACTCCCTCTCCGTTCGACACGTCAAACGCACGCGGACTCTGTCGATACCAAAAATAAATCGCTGCCGGCTGACCAGTTTTCAACCTATCCCAACGCGTGATCGAGGCGTCCGTGTCGCGCACATAAGTCAGGTAATCACTGTCCAGGCCCATTCCAAAAGCACTGTCTGCCGGCGGCTCAACATAGCCGAGCTTGCGATTGACAGCCAGCGCACGATCACGCAACACCTCAGGAGATTTTTCCAGAGGGACTTTGCGGTAAAGCGTCACCTCCTTTGAAAGAAAGATGAGCGCCGCGACCATCACCAGCAGCGAGACAAGCAGCGAGACTGCAGCGACTGGACGCAGGGCGCCTTCCTTCGGAGCGGCGGCCACCATCTCAGGTGACGGTGTTTCACCGGCGGCCAACGCCGCAGCCAGCGGATCGCCACCGGGCAACGCCGCGGCAACTTGCAATGCCGTTGCCGGCCGCTTTGCCGGATCTTGTTCAAGACAACGGAAGATAACTCGTTCGATCAATGGATCGAGATCCGCTAC
>JBGTLE010000321.1:0-7318 GCA_041744295.1 Pyrinomonadaceae bacterium
AACAGGTCGCGGCCTTTGTTCATCATGTGTCAGATTTTACTGCGGCTGCAGCTCATGGTGGATTGGTACTGCAGGGCTTGACTGAATGGTGGCACGACGAGGACCAGGGAAAGCCCCCGCGATTGATAGCGTTTGAGTTCACGAAGACGGATTAATTTTTTGAAGGCTGACGGGTTTCGAATCGAGTTTGAGTTGGATCAACCGAAGCGGCGGGGATTGCATGGACGAAGGTCGGAAATCGGAAGCGTTTTTCTTGCTCCGAAGGAGCTACGTCCTGCAGCCCAAGGTTGCCGCTTCGGCTACCTTGGGATCGACACGTTGACGGATTTCTACCCGGAACGGGTTGAGGCCAGCCATTTTATCCTAAAGTTTTTGGATTCGCCGCAACCCGTTCCGGGTTGGAACCCTTTGTCGCTGGTTACCCAAGGTAGCCGAAGCGGCAACCTTGGGCTGGAGGCCGTAGCTCCTTCGGAGCAAAGAGCCAGAAGGGCGCATGGATTCAATGGTCCTTTGCCAAAAGAGAACGCGCTGCAATTTTCCGCTGATAAGTGTTCTCTGAATCGCTCTCGGTCAGGGGAGTAATTGGAACCGTTACGCTTTTCGCGTACGAAATGGAAATGTCATTCCCGAGCCGTATCGGTAATCTTTCTGTATTTCTCGGAGCGCCTGAATATTGCCCTTAAAAAGTGTGGCTGAAGCCTTGAACTTTGAGCGTCGCGCCTGAGTCAGAAATCTCTGATGAAAAATTGCGCGACGGAACGCCCGAGCGATCAGGTGTTATTATCCCACCCTCTCCGGAGACGAAATGGTTACCTACCTCTTATTGATTTTGATCACGTGCTCTCAGCCGGCTGCGAATCTCATCCCGCTTAACCAAACTCCTCAAACTGCTCAAACTGAGATCACTGACGCCAATTGGGAGTCTCATCCCCAGATAAAAGAGATTCGTCGTACTGTAAGTGCTATCGATAGCGGGTTGAAAAATCGGAACTTCAAAGTCTCGGAACGAAAGTTCGAATCATGCGCGGACCAGTTTTTCACAGTGAAACGAATCGCCCGAGACGCAAAGGGTTTGACGCGCTGGTATGAAGAGTATGGCGAAGGTGAGGATTCGTCCTGGGATCTGAAGTATTACTACGATCCCAAAGGTAAGCTCAGGTTTGTGTTTGGAGTTGCACGCTCAGCTAACGGTACGCGCGAACAGCTGCGGCTATATTTTGATGCCTCAGCGAAGCGTATCTGGCAGTCAACTAAGCTGCTGAAAGGTTTGGGCTGTCCCGGGTGCTTTTCGGCTTATCTCGACTCTGACAAACCGCTCGCGTTCGATCCAGAGAAGGCCTTTACGGACGATTCCGGATGCAAAGAGATCAAGGTCACAATATCGAGGAAGTGAGGCGTTGGCTATGCCCTGCCGTTAGCCCTGCTTCGGAGCTAACGGGCTATGTCCGTTTCAACGGTAACAATATACCTGGCTCATCGATGTCCGACATGCTTCAGCTTGTCGTCGAGATTTACCACACTCAAGCAACGATAACACTCGTGACGTCGCACCTTGAGAGTTACCAATCCAGACGACAAGCTGAAGCATGTCGGACATTGAAACCTACGACCCTGAGACCTGATCCCTGAGACCTGATCCCTGAGACGCGCGTCCCTAAGGCGTATGCCAAGGCCGAACATCTGAACATGACGGGCATTCCTGACGACAATAAGAAGTACTTGAGCACCAATCTGCTGCGTGAGGAACCGGTCCGTTCGGAGTATCTAACGCCTGAGATCAAACTGCTAGGTTATGAAGCGTTCAAGCGCGTTTGCTTTACCTGCTTTGATGATGAAGATTGATTCGCAGTGACAGCGAGGATCTGAGATCTCAGATCTCAGATCCGTTGTCTCACCAGCGCCCGCAGTCGGCGTTCGTTCTCGTTACCACCGAACTAAAACGTTCCTGATACTCCCGCGACGTGATGAAGGCGCAGACCAATGAATGCTGACCGGCTAAACTGTGCGGCGGAAACTCATTGATCTTCGAAAGCCAGAATTCAAATCCTCCCTGCTCTGGCTCGCGGCGGAGATAGTGAAGGTAAAGCGATGTTACGAAAATCGAGTTGTAGTTGCCCTCGACAAAGTTCTGATTGTCGGCAATCTTCCCGAGCACCGTGGCCCGAGTTTCTGTCCCACTAATCAGTCCCGCCGCCAGTTCTGCATGCTGAGTTTCGGTTAACGCATTGCCGCTGTTGGCAGCGAGCATTGCCACGAATGTGCCTGGCGGCAATGAAGCCGGATATCTGGAAACGAAACTGCCGCGCTCGACAAACGCAGTCAGGAATCGCTGCCGGGCTTCCGCGCCGCCACTCAACTGCGCACGGTCAGCCAGGTAATCGATGAAACTCGGATAGTGTGCAAACGCTAATTTGTGAACTCGGTTTAGGAAACCACCTGTCGCCTGCCATTCAGATTCGACAAAGAACGCATCCGATACCGCCAGTCTGCGTCGGTGCAGGCAAGCCGCGTCGGAACCGCAATTGGTGATCTCATTCAGCCAATAACTGAAGCCACCCGGATCAGGCTCACGTCCCAGGATGTCGAGATACTGTTGGCGCACAAAGAAGGCTGCGCTTTCCAAAGGATTCGCGGTGTCTGTGGTCGCCTGGACAGCGGTGAAATCTGCGTCGACAGTCTCCTGCAACAACGAAAATGCCCTCGAGGAGGGATTGAATGAGTAGTTCGCACGCGCGGGCGAGACAACGTAAAAGCCGGTCGTCTCGACGCCATCGAAACGGTAGAAACCGTTGTTATCGGTAATGGTAATTCGGGACTGGGTGCCGCTCAGCTCGATCGTGACTCCCGCGACCGGCACTCCAGCGTCCGTCAGTATCTGACCGCTGACAACTCCGTTGGCTGCCGTCGGAGCAACCACAAGACCGACGTTGGTGCTGGTGAACTCCGACGTGTTGTTCAGTTGGTCCGTGGTGCTCGCGACGATTCGATCTCCGACGCTAATGCCCGCCGCCGCAGCGTTCGGCAAGATGAAGCTCGCAATGCCCGGCGAGCCGCTGAGGTAGTTCGCTTCGGTGTAGTGCGTGTTTCCCAGGAACGTGCGTCCGGAATTGTCAGCATCTGCTTCGAAGAACTCGATCAACAGACCTCCAGTACCGTAGGTTGAGTTGGACGGAGCAGAGTCGACCTTGTATTGAATTGCCAAAGCGCCGCTGCCGTTTATGACGGCACTGGTAATCTCTGGAAAGTTCTGAAGGTTGTTTGGTCCGGCATCGGCATCGCCGGGATCATTAGCGGTCGGGCCATCGTTGCCAAGGTCGATTCCGAGACCAGCGTTTCCGAAGATGGTGTTCGGATCGATATTGTTGCAGTGTCCTGCGCTCGCATCCAGCGCGACGCCGGCACCAATGTTGAAAGCGATCGTATTTCCAGAGCCACTCGCCGGGCCGCCGATGGTATTAAGTCTCGCGCCGTCGCTTAACAGCACGCCTTGCAGCGCGTTGCCTAAGTTGAGCGTGCCGGTGTCGTCGGTTCCAATGGAGTTATTGGCGACGGTATTGAAAGTGGCGTCGGATCCGGTGATCAAGATACCTGGTCCACCGTTAGCTGAAATCAGATTGCGCGTTGCCGGCACGCCGGGTTCGCCGATCAGAGTGGTGGTTGAGCTCTCGATACGAATACCCGCTTGAATATTCGCAATCGCCTGGAACGTGTTGTCGAAATTACGAAACAGGCCGACCAGGTTTCCCATTAGCCGGTTGGCTTCCGCGTTGTCCTTGACCACTATTCCGTTTTGATTGAAGCCGATGGTATTGCCGAGTCCGGCGAGGCTACCCCCGACCGTGTTGTTCTTTCCTCCCTGGATCAAAACACCCATTAGATTCCCGAGGCCCGACCGTCCCTCCGAATCTGTGCCAATAAAGTTGCCAAACAGTTCAGTGAGTTGGGTGCGAACACCCATTAGAAAGACTCCCGGTCCATTAGCACTGCCACCGATTTCATTGCCTAAGCCTACATCGCCGATCCGTACGCCCGGTGCGTTCTCGATACAGATGCCGCCCAAAAAGTTACCGAGATTCGCGTTCTGCAGCAGCCGCGACAGTCCCACCTGGTTTTTGAAAATCTTTGTGAGACCTCCGCCCAGGTGTGGGTTCGACCCGCGCGCTTCGATTCTTGCTGCAAGGACACCAGAGGTATCCTTGACCTGCACTCCGCAGCCGGCCAGGCTCGCTGCGATCAGGTTTTCCCGGATCGTGATGTCGCTAGCGCCGTCCAGAAAAATGTTGTCTTTGGTATTGCCCAGAACACCCGTCTCGTTTGGTTTGACCCCAAACTTGTTTGAGAAAATTCTCAAGTTTGAGACTAGTTCAAGTGCCTCGCCGAGACGCGGCACTCCTCTGATCCCTTCCTGCGAATTACCTGAAATCACGTTGCCCTCCGCGGCACTCATCCCACCGATGTCTCCATTGCGCACGCCTTCCATTAGGAGACCAAGGCTATTGCCAAGACCAGTGCGGCCGTCTGAGGTGGTGCCAATGAAATTACCGGCGACCTTGAAGAGCTCGGTTAACTGGCCGAAAAGATGGATGCCTGGGCCATTGTTGTTGCCCGCAATTTCGTTGCCTAAGCCTGTGTCGCCGATCTGAACGTTGGCCGCATTGTCAACGCAGATACCTCCCAGGAAATTTCCAAGATTTAGCCCACCGAAAAGCTTGCCCAGACCAACCCTGTTGCGGAAGAGCTTTGTAAGACCACCCAGCGCGCGAGGAGAACTACTCTTGAACTTCGCGGCGGTGGGCCGGGCAAGTACTTGCTGCGTGTCTGAGATGTAAACTCCGCAGCCAGTTTGACTCGCCGCAATCGCGTTGCCGTCGATGGTTACATCCGGAACACTGTCCAGGAAGATATTGTTGTTGGTATTTCCCAGCGGGTTGATGCCGTCGGGTTTGGTGCCAAAGCTGTTTGAGAAAATTCGCAGTTGTGATGTCAGCTCCTGGGCGTTCAGCATTAATGCTTTGAGAGCTTCGCGCTGATTGCCAGCCACCACATTTCCTTCGCCAGTGCCGTTGCCGCCGATATCACCGTTCCGGGCGCCTTGGATGAGAATGCCTTCGAGATTGCCCAGTCCACTGAGTCCCTCTCGATTCGTGCCGATGATGTTTCCGAGCAGTTTGAATCCTTGAGTCTCCCGACCGAAAAGACGGACGCCTGGCCCGGAGTTACCGGCGATGACATTGCCAAGCAAACCGCCGATAGTTACCTGCGGCACACCGTCGACGCAGATCCCTCCCAGTGCATTCGCAAACGGCTGTGAGAAATTCAGATTCGACAACAAGCCGACCACGTTCTTGTTTAAGAACGATCCGATGTTTAGCGCTTGCTTGCGATTGCGTTGCGCATTCGGTTTCTCACTTGGTCCAGCAGTTAACAATCCCTGCGTGTCTTTCAATAGCACGCCACAGCCGGTTTGGCTGCCGGCAATACTGTTCGATTCGATAGTGAGGTTTGAAGCGCCGTCGGCAACTACGTTGTCGCCGATATTCCGCAGACCTTGAGTGAGATTTCGCAATGTTCCCACGCCGTTGTTGAAGATTTTCGTGAGGTCTGACAAGGCATTGGCCAGGCTTTGCACCGAAATCCCCGGGCCGTTATTTCCGGAGATGATATTCCCCATGCTCGCGGACTGGCCGCCAACCTCAGTCTCGTTCGCTCCTTCGATCAAAACACCGGGGCCGTTGTTGCCCAGATTTGCATCGCCGGACGCGGTAGTGCCGATGAAGTTGTTAATAAGCCGCGTGGCTTCCGCGAGCGATTCGATCTTTATTCCCGGTCCGTTGCTGGCCAGGATGGTGCAGCTATCGAGAACGCCGGTGCCGCCAATTGTGGTTTGCGATGCGAACTGCACGAGGATTCCCGTGACGTTCGGCAAGGCGCCTATGAGGCCGTCCCGCAACACACCGCCAATCAAATTGGCTTTGAGGACGTTGCCAATTGCTGATGATCCTGAGATTTTCACGCCGACGAGTGATCTCCCCAGGACGTTGCTGATGTTTCCCAGCGGCAAGTTTGGAGCATAGGGCACTCGCACGAAATTTAATCTCGCTTGAGCACCGGCCCCGCGCCCGATCTGATTGTTGGGAGAATTCTCGACGAGCACGGCTGCGCCGCCGAGGCCGATGTTGTCAGTACCGTTGGCGTCGGTGCCGATGATGTTGCCTTCTATGACATTCCCACCGGGACCGCCCTGAATGTAGATGCCGTTGCCGCTATAACGCGTAATCGCAAAACCAGCGATGTAGCAGTTGCCGGCGATTATCTTGAAAGCATCGCCGCCCGCACTCGATCCATTGAGCAGGATCACGGGCAGGTCTGCGAAACCCGGTTGAGTTGTTGCGTCGATCGAGACCGACTGTGAGATTGTCGGCAGCGCTGACTGCGGCGAGATTGTCTGGTTTGGACCACCCGGAATATCGAAGGCGATGGCGTCACGACCGGCGCGCGCATTCGCTACCTCAATGGCAGCACGCAAAGTGCATTGCGACTCAGGTGTTTGGGGATCAACATCACAAATATTGTCGTTCAGATCAGCGTCCGATTGATCGCCGTTGGTGGTCACGATAATTACTGCTGGTCCAACTTGAGTGTGTTCTGTGTCTGAATCGTTCTCCGGGTCCGGATCTTCCTGGGCTCGCGTGGTCGTGGCTGTGTTGGTGAGCTCACCCTCGGTCGTCGGTGTTACCTGAATCGTGATGGTGGCATTTCCACCGACGTTGATGGTGCCAAGATTGCACGTCACCGTCACTCCGGAACGCGCGCAGGAACCTTGCGACGTCGTAACGGAGTCGAAGTTTACTGAAGCAGGAAGAGTGTTGGTGGCCACCACGTTGGTCGCGGTTGCTGGACCCGCGTTGGAGACATCAAGCGTGTAGCTCAGTGAAGTTCCGGCAGCGACCGGATCGGGATCGTCGGTGATTGACACACCCACATCGGCAATACATTCGCCGCCCGCGCAGGAGAACTCCGAAGTCCTGCCCCCCGCATCCGTTGCGGTAGCCGTTATCTTTTGCGAAGACGACACGGTCCCGCTGGAAGTAACCGTAAATTCGACTCTGCCCTGATTGTCGGTGTTGACGTTTGTGCTGCCGACAAACGTTTGGCCTTCGCCGTACTTGGTCGGATCGCTGGCCGTGCTGGCGTAAAAATCGATTCGGTAAGAAGAGCTGGGGAGACTGTTAAGCCAACCGTGAATTGTCACGGTACCGTTGCCGTTGAAAACCGGCGCATCAAGGAGCGGGAAGTTCTGTAGTTCATTTGGACCAGT
>JBGTLE010000322.1:0-6210 GCA_041744295.1 Pyrinomonadaceae bacterium
CCGTTTGGGGATCCATGACCACTACGGTGCCGGCATGATTTCCCAAAGCACTTACGGCAATGCGACGAATTTCAAGATCTTCACCGGTAGTGTCGTCTTTTGCGATCATCGCCTGTACGCGATCGCGCAGGGCATCTTCCAAAGCTCGCTGCCGCGCAATTGCCGCCAGTCGAGTCGCCTCAGCTCGCCGGCGTTGTGCGAGCCGCCGTTGCTCAAGGCGATTCGTTTTCGCTGATGCGCGATTGGTTTTGGCAGAGGTGCGATTGTTTTTTTCAGATGCGCGCGGCCTTTCACGAACAGCGCGCTTTTGTTTCTTTGGCGCGGGCGCGGCGGATATCAATTGTGCGGTGGCAAGTGCGGCCACGACCAGTAACAAGGATGCGGGTCGAATCTTTTGGTGGATTGAATTCATTCGGGGCCTTTCAGAAGCTTGAAACAAACCTTCGTGAGTGAAGGTGAGCGGGGATTACAAAAAAAACAGTTGAGGCGAAACGCCACAGGGTGTGAGAGGTGCCGGGGTAATCTGGGCAGAAGACAGTGGCTAAAGGCCGGTTTTGGCCGTCCTGGCGGATGAGTGCAGATTATGTGCCGCGATGCTTTGCCTCAAAAGTCTGAGAGTCTTAACTCTCATTCACACCGGGCTTCAGCCCGGTGTTGAAAGACCGTGAGAATCATAGGAACCGTTTCAACGGTATTGACATACTTGACGCATCAACGCCGAAGGCGTTCGCAAATTTCAGCTCAGGGTTGCGCTTTGGCAACCCTGAGGGCCCATTGACCTATTGGTTCGCAACTCTGAAGGAGTTGCCCCCCGTTTGGCTATCACAAACTGTCGCAACTCCTTCAGAGTTGCGAGCAAATGTCGCCACCCTTACCCAGGGTTTCAAAGCAAACCCTGGGCTCTAATTAGGTAACGCCTTCGGCGTTGATGATGCGTCAAGTATGTTATTAACGTTAAAACGGTTCACTAGTCTCGTCCTTTGCTTATCACCGGGCTAAAGCCGGTGTGAATGAGAGTTACCTGCTACCTGGTTCCTCGCGCAACGGGGCCTTGCCTCAAAAACATTGATGAAGGAGAGGTTCTTTCGAGTCCGCAAAGCGGACGACTGAACAAACACATGAACCCGTAACAGTTAAGACTCAGCCGTCCGTTTCACGGACTTCAGTTGGGTCTCCATACCTAACCCCACCGATGAATCGGTGGGCTAATATCATCCGTCGGCTTCGCCGACTTTTGAGTTAATGCCGCGGAACGGAATAGGCTAGCCGGAGTAATCACTCGCTCATCCGTGGAGCTGGCTTAGATCGCGAAGATCATTCGAGCCTTTCACGCGAAGCCGCGCACGAACCGCAGTAAAAACTCTGCTCAGGAATTGCCTTGCCTAAAATCAGGATCTTCCCTCTTGTGTGACTTTCGTTCGGTGCTAGCATGCCCTCACCCTGAATTCCTGATCATAAAAGAAGCTGATCTACTGAAGCCGCGAAGCGTAAATCGCTTCTCGATCGTTTCTGGCCAACGTGCGCTAACAGCCTTTGCTAGGCCCCAAGTCGAGAGCAACTAGTGCGGATAGTTTTTCTCTCGGTCCCAAAGAGGACACCTGCCTGGAGAGCCCTTCGAAGCCGAACGAGCAAGTCCGGAAACATCGCGCAACGCAGTTGACCCACGCTCGCTGAGTCAACCAAACCTAGGATTCGTTTTTAGGATCGCGGCCGGCCCGCGTGGGGGGTCACCGCGCCGAGAGGGACGTCGTATCGGGGGCGAGCCGGCGTCCCTCTCCTTTTCAGGATATCCACACCCGTCTCCTCAATTAGATTTCCCCTCGGTATTCGATCGCCGGCGCGATAAAGCTTCTTTAATGAAGAACACAACAGACACATTGAAAGCGGGGGAGGAAAGACTTCGACTGATAATCGAAGCGTCGCCGAATGCAATGTTAATGGTTGACGACCGTGGCCGCATTACTCTCGTGAATCAGCAAGTCGAAAAACTGTTCGGCTATCCGCGGGCCGAATTGCTCGGCGAGACTGTAGAGCGATTGGTGCCCGGACGCTTTAGCGGAAAGCACCCGGACTACCGGGCAGACTTTTTTCATCACCCAAGCGCGCGAGCGATGGGCGCCGGTCGCGAGCTGTTTGGCCGTCGCAAAGACGGGAGCGAAGTGCCGATCGAAATCGGACTCAATCCCATTAAAACGGATGAGGGTTCCTTTGTTATCGCCAGCATTATCGATATCACCGAGCGGAAGCGCGTTGAGCAGGTAGCCCGCGAAAGCGAAGAACGGCTTCATACCGTGCTCGAGAGCCTGAGCGAAGGTTTGGTGATCTCAGACCTGGAAGGTCAGGTGATTCACTGGAATCGCGCCGGACTCAAGATGCATGGCTTTTCCAGCATGGACGAGTGCCTCGTTAAGCTCCCCGACTTTCAGAACATCTTTGAGCTTTCCACCTTGGAAGGCAGGGCGCTCGACCTGGAGCAGTGGCCCCTGGCCCGCGTGATCGCGGGCGAAGCGTTAGTTGATTACGAGGTTAACGTACGCCGGCTCGACCGGGAGTGGAATCGAGTCTTCAGTTACGGCGGCGCTATCGTCCAGGAACCCAACGGGCGAGCAATCGCATTTGTCGCGGTTACAGATATAACCGAGCGCAAGCAGGCCGAAGAACAATTGCGTTTGCAAAGCGCAGCGGTACGAGCGGCGGCCAACGCCATCGTCATCACGGATCGCGCCGGAACAATCCTCTGGATCAATCCTGCCTTCACTCAAACTACCGGCTACTCTTTTGCGGAGGTCGAGGGTAAGAACCCACGCGTATTGAAGTCCGGAAAACAGGATGAAGTTTTTTACCGGGACATGTGGGAAACAATTCTGGCCGGTAACGTCTGGCACAACACAGTGATCAATCGGCGCAAGGACGGCACGCTCAACCGCGAAGATCTTACGATCACGCCTATCCGTGATGACGCCGGTGCCATCACCCACTTTGTAGGAATCAAACAGGACATAACAGAGAAGACCCGGGCGCTTGAGGCGATGCTGGCTTCCGAGCTTCGTTATCGGCGTCTCTTTGAGTCCGCGAAGGACGGCATTCTCATCCTCGAAGCCGCCAGCGGCCAGATTGTCGACATTAACCCCTTTCTCATTGAGATGCTTGGTTATGTCAAAGAAGACTTAATGGGCAAGGAACTTTGGGAGATTGGTATTTTCAAAGACATCGCCGACTCGAAAGCCGCATTTCTCGAACTGCAACGGCAAGGGTACATACGTTACGAAGATCTGCCGCTCGAAACCAAAAAGGGCGGTACCAGACAAGTGGAGTTTGTCAGCAATAGCTATCTGGTGAATGGGAGCTCCGTTATCCAGTGCAACATCCGCGACATCACCGAGCGCAAGCTGGCCGAGCGCACGCTCAAGCAGGCGAATGAACACCTCGAAGACGCGGTAACGGAACTAAGAACGAAGAGCGTGGAGTTGGCATCCATGACCCAACAGCTCTGGCAGGCGTCGAAACTCGCCACGATGGGCGAGCTTTCTGCCAGCATTGCTCATGAGTTGAACAATCCTCTGGCTACGGTCGCCCTGCGCACAGAGAGTTTGTTGATGCGGTTGCCCGAAGATTCCGAGCAGCGCAAACCTCTGGAAATTATCACGCAGGAAGTAGATCGCATGGCGGTGCTGGTCAATAACCTGCTTCAATTCAGCCGCCGCAGTCATCGCCAGATATCGACCCTGGATCCGCGCGAAGAGATCGTCAACTCTCTCGAGCTGGTGGACTACCATTTACGGGCTCGGAAAATAGAAGTACTGCGGGAATTCGCCGGCGAGCTTCCCACGATTCAAGCCGACCGCCAACAATTGCGGCAGCTCTTTCTTAATCTCATAACCAACGCCAGCGACGCGATGCCCGAAGGAGGAAAGTTGACGGTGCGCGCGGCGCCCGACGGCGCGAGTGGGGCCGCAGTGGCACTTGAATTTGCCGACAACGGCAAGGGCATTGCCCCTGAGAACCTCGAAAGGATTTGGGATCCGTTTTTTACGACCAAGCCAGAGGGGAAAGGCACCGGCCTGGGGCTGGCGATCTGCCGTCGGATTGTCGAGGAACACGGTGGGACGATTGAGATTAGAAGCCAGTTGGGACGCGGTACGACCGTGAAGATGGTTTTTCCATCAACCAACAATGAGACGTTGGTTAACGCGCCATGACTAATACCAGCATCGGCAAAATCCTGATAGTCGACGATGAAGTCGAGCTGAAGAACATCCTGGTGGAAGCCCTGGCTTCACAGGGTTATGAAACCTCGGGCTTTACGTCCGGCGAAGATGCTCTGGCGGCGTTCCGCACAGAGGCTTTTGACATCCTTCTTACCGACCTGATGATGCCGGGCATGGACGGCATCGCGCTGGTTGGCGAAGCTTTGAAAATTGACCCGCATGTGATTGCCCTGGTGATGACCGGTCAGGGCACGATTCAGACTGCGGTCGATGCCATGAAAGTCGGGGCCTTCGACTATGTCCTGAAGCCGTTTCGATTGCAGACCGTGATGCCCGTCCTCACCCGGGCAATGAATACTCGACACATACGGCTGGAAAATTTGCAGCTGCGCGAAACAGTCGCGATCTATGAACTGAGTCAGACCATCGCTTTCACACTCGATCGCCAAACAATCGTCAGCAAACTGGCTGACGCCGCCCTCCAACAGACGGATGCAGACGAAGTTTCAATTCTGTTTCCGACTGAAGCAGGAGACGAGCTTTACGTGGCGGCCGTGCGCGGCGAGAACCGGCAAAAGTTGTTGGGCGAGCGGGTACCGCTGCGCGAGAGCATCTCAAGTTGGGTCGTGCACGAGCGCACCCCGCTGATTCTGGACGGCGAGGTCAACGATGAGCGCTTTCGAGCGTTATGGCCGCGCCCGGAAATTCGCTCGGCGATTTCGATCCCGATGCAAGTTGCCAACAAGCTGATCGGGACAATCAACATCAACGCACTCGATCGCGCGCGCCCGTTCACCCTGGGCCAGGTGAAAGCGCTCACGATTTTGGCTAGTACGGCGGCAGCCGCGCTCGAGAGCGCTTCACTTTATGCGCAGGTGCGCAATGCCGAAGAAAACTATCGATCGATATTCGAGAATGCTGTCGAAGGAATATTTCAGAACACGCCCGAAGGGCCTTTTCTAAAAGCTAATCCGGCGATGGCGCGCATTCTCGGATACGACTCTCCCGAGGACCTGATAAAAAATGTCACTGATACAAGTAGGCAGATATACGTCAACGTAGACGACCGCGCGAAGGTGGTCCGGATCGATAGTAAAAGGGGTTTCGTTCAGGGTTTCGAATTCCAGGCGTATCGCAAAGACGGAAAGAAAATCTGGCTCTCATTGAATCGGCGCTCAGTTAAGGGTCCGGATGGCAACGAACTTTACCACGAAGGGAGCGTCGAAGATATCACGGAACGAAAACGAGCGGAGGCTGAGAGGCGGCTGATATTCGAAATTATTCAAGGCGTCCACACAACTCCTAATCTTGATGAGCTGTTTAAGCTCATTCATCGCTCGATCGGCAACCTCTTTTACGCTGAGAATTGCTTCGTCGGTCTTTACGACCCCACAACCAACTTGATCGAATTCGAGTATTGGGTCGATAAGTTTGATCCGGTCCCGCCACCGCACGCTCTCGGCAAGGGTTTTGCGGGCCACGTCCTGCGGACGAATCAACCTCTGCTGTTGACGGAAGAATTCAAGAGTCAAATGTATGAATCCGGCGAAGTAGAGAAGAGTGGTCGCTCGTCTGCTTCGTGGATGGGGGTTCCGCTGCTAATCGGTTCGCAACCGATCGGCGTCCTGGTCATCCAGCACTACGAGGAGCGGAACGCCTACACCCAGCGCGATCTTGAGCTTCTTTCTTCAGTGGGCGATCAGATTGCTTTGGCTATCGAGCGCAAGCGGTCGGAAGACGCCCTACGCACGTCTCAACAGCTCACTGAAGGAATACTTAACGCCATCCCGGTCGGGGTATTCTGGAAAGACAAGAATCTCTCCTACCTGGGCTGCAATGCGATCTTCGCGCGCGATGTAGGACTCTCCGATCCGAAGGAAATCATTGGAAGTAATGATTACCGGCTGGCCCGGCGGGAGCAAGCGGAAATCTATGTTGGCGAAGATCGAGGGGTGATCGAGAGCGGCCGCCAGAAACTTCTCATCGAAGGAACGCACACAAC
>JBGTLE010000323.1:0-5505 GCA_041744295.1 Pyrinomonadaceae bacterium
TAGCGGGACATACCTGGTCAATCAGCAGCCATATGACCAATAACTTCCGGTACGGTTTAACCCGGCTGGCAGTGAGCGACCTGGGTGATACATCCAGAAACGATACCTTCTTCCGTTTCATTTTCAACCCGACCCTCGCTACATACACGTTTAGTCGGGTGAACCCAGTAACTAACATCACCGACGATCTCTCCTGGACGAAGGAGAACCACACATTTCAGTTTGGCGGGAATGTCCGAATAGTTCGCAATCGCAGGAGTGAATTCTCGGCAGCTTTTGACCAGGCCCTGACGAATCCATTCTTCTACCAGTCATCCGGAAATGTCTTGCTGACCCCGATCCTTAACGCCGGCTACACGGTCACAAGCAACAATGACGATCTCAAATCTGCGCTGGCAGCAGTCATTGGTCGCTTCTCGCAATATACGGCCAGATTCAACTTTGGAGTTAATGGCCAGCCGTCAGCGGCTGGTACTCCAAATTTCAGAGAGTTCGCCACCGAAGAGTACGACATTTATGCTCAGGACATTTGGAAGATCCGGCAGAACCTGACCCTGACTTACGGCATGCGCTATGGCCTCAGCAAGCCGGTGTACGAGACTCAGGGGTTCATGGCCAAACCGAATATCCCTCTGGGCCAGTATTTGTCGCAGCGGATCGCATCCGCTGAGGGCGGGGTTAACTACACCGAGCTAATCACAGTTAACCGGACCGATAAGTTTTACAACTGGGACATCAATAACCTGCAGCCTCGCATAGCCGTTGCCTGGTCACCCAATCTGGGCGATAACTTTTTGGGTAAGATGATTGGAAACAACGGCTCGGGTGTAATCCGCGGCGGCTTTGCGATTACGAACGATTACTTCGGTCAACAGTTAGCCGTAACCTTCAACTCGCAAAACTCGCTGGGATTTGCATCATCGCAAACCACACCCGCTAACTCGTTCAACGTGACCACCAACCCCGGGCCATTGTTTACTGGGTTTGGCCAACCGGTCCGCACTTTGCCCGGCATCGTCGTTCCCGGTACCCTGACCTTCCCGCAGCAGCGCGCTGCGAATAATGCCAGGCGTATTGAGAGTTCGCTCGATGGCTCGCTACAGTCACCGATCAATTACACTTGGAATGTCTCGTGGCAACGAGATTTACCGGCTGGAATGGTCATCGAAACAGCGTATGTGGGCCGTTCCGCGCGTAATTTGTTGGCCGGACGTGATGCGGTCCAAACCAATTTGAACTTTAGAGATCCACGCTCGGGCCAGAGTTGGACCGAGGCAGCCACGATCCTGGAGATTGCCCGAGCGGCGAATACTCCGATCAATTCCATAGGGAGCCTACCGTTCTTCGATAATCTTTACGCGCCGGGATCGCTCGGCAATATTCTGTTCGGCATTCCGGCACTGACCAACACGCAAGCTGTTTACGCGATGATGCCGCTGAGCAACATCAACCCAAGCTGCGGGGCGGTCGGTGGTTGTTTTGATTTAGGGAACGACTGGACTACCGCCCAGGATATTTTGGATGCTTTCTCTGGGCGGCGGTACTTCTACCAACCGCAATATGGCGCCCTCGGGGTCTATAGCACGATTGGTAGTTCCGATTATCACGGCGCCACGGTAAGTATTCGGCAGCGCTTCCGAGACGTTCTTACCTACGATCTCAACTACACGTTCTCGAAGTCTTTGGATGACGTTTCGGGTCTGCAGACCGATGCGCCCTTTACGCCGTTTATCTTGAACGCCTTGAACCAACAACAGCAGCGCTCGTATTCCGATTTCGACGTGCGCCACATCATAAACGCTAATGTGATCTGGCAACTGCCAATCGGTCGCAATCGCGCTTTCCTGGGCAACGCCAGCGGGCCGGTCAACGCGATTTTTGGTGACTGGCAGATTTCAAGCATCGTTCGTTGGAACTCAGGACTGCCGGTTGAAGCACCACTGGACTTTGGAGGTTGGCCGACAAACTGGAACCGACGCAACTACGTGACACGTATCGCTCCCGTCGAATCCAATCCCAATCGTGGCGGAGCCAATCCGGCGAACCTGTTCTCAGATCCGGCGGCCGCCTTCCATAGTTTTCGCAGTGGCCGCCCCGGCGAGCGCGGAGATCGCAACATCTTCCGTTACCCCGGTTTCTTTGTCACCGACCTGGGTGTTTTCAAATCCTGGTCGATGCCCTGGAGTGAAAATCATTCCCTGCAATTCCGCTGGGAAGTTTTCAACCTGACCAACACACAGCGGTTAACAGCGGTCGATGGGTTCGTTATGAACCTCGATCCTTTCAGGGCTACCACGACGCCCAACGGAGCATTCGGAAACTTGACCGCCATCCAGGGATCGCCACGTTCCATGCAGTTTGGCATTCGCTTTAGTTTCTAGGATGGGCCGGTAACTTAACGGGCGGGCCGCGACGAAATTTGTCGCGGCCTTCCTTTTCTTTGATCGAGTATTATGTGATCAAGCCCTATCAAGTTCGTGAAGGTGGAAAAAACATGAAAGACCAGGGACGACATCTACTACTTTTGCTTCTGATTCTCACGTTGCTGATTGCCTCGCCATTGGCGCAAGCGCAGGGCGGCGGCAGCTACACGCTCTACGGCGATCTCAAAGTTGACGATTCCAAGGTGTCTGAAAAGGTCCCAATGAGCATTTCGGTGATTCTTTATTCGCTCGGCGGCAATGTTTTGGGTAGGCAAACCGTGCCCAGCGGTGGACGCTACCGATTTACCAACTTGAGGCAGGGCGAATATCAGATCGGCGTTGAAGTTGAGAGCAGTGAAATTGCACGCGTCCAGGTGACATTAGCTGGAGCGACTTCGACAGACTTCAGACAAGATTTGGAGTTCGAGTGGAAACCCGGTGCAATGGCAGCTAAACCAAGAACTCAGACCATTTCAACGGAAGATGTTTACAAGCGGTCAAAAATCAACGAGGGACTTTTTAGCAAGGCCCAGAGTGCCGTGGACAAAAAGAAGTACAACGAGGCTGTTCCGTTACTCAAACAACTGCTGGAAAATGATCGTCAGGATTTTCAATCGTGGACTGAGCTCGGAACGGTCTACCTGCTAATGGAAAAGCCGGAGGATGCTGAGCAGTCGTACCTGCGAGCCATCGAGGTCCGCCCGCGCTTCGGTCTTGCACTGCTAAATCTGGGTCGCGTTCGATTGAGCCAAAAGAAGCCGGAAGGCGCCATCGAACCCCTCACCGCAGCCGTCGAATTACAGCCCACTTCCGCCGATGCTAACTACTACCTCGGCGAAGCCTACCTACAAACGAAGAAAGGCTCCAGGGCTGTTACCTATCTCACCGAAGCGGGACGGCTGGGACGCGCTGACGCCCATCTGCGACTTGGTACGTTGTACAACGCCGCGGGCATGAAGGATAAGGCCGCTCTCGAGTATGAAGAATTTCTGAAAAAGAAACCCGACTACGCCGACCGCAAGAAACTCGAGCAGTACATTTCGTCCAATAAGAAATCGTAAGACGGGTTGAACTGAACGTTCTTCTGGTTCCGGGTGGAAAGGCAAGGTCTTGGCCTTGCCTTTCTTATGCCTGCGGTTCGTCAAGAGCAAATGGGTCTCGTCTTAACACATAGAACCCGCCACCGTGAGCGCCGCCTGGAGACCGATAAAACTCCTCAACAATGAACCCCGCACCAAGTGAAGACATTAATGCGTTGCGCGTCGCTTCGCGCCAGCGCGATGCCAAAGGGAAGTCTTTTGCGGCCAGGCTATCTATTGAGGGAGGCACCGAGATCGTAAGAGCCGGAGCATCAGTTGCGAAGTCGAAGATCAGCGGTTCGGTTGTCGGAGTGATACCGAGTAACGACTTTGCGTTCTGCGGCGGCTCAGCCGGCTCCACGTGCAGGCGTTTCCGTACTCGCTCACTCTCAAGATCCCAGGTAACCCAAAGTCGATCAGAACCAGTGTTGTGAAGAAAGCTCGTGGTTCGGCCATAGAAGTCGACGAGATAGCGATTGGACGTGACGCCAAGCTTGGCGAAATTCAAATGAGCGTTTACTGCCTGTAGCGGATCAAACGTCCAGGAAATCTGTCCCAAGCCGCATTTCAATGCGGCTTCACGTTGAGCCAGTTTGAGTCTTTTCCCAAGTTGCTGGCCGCGATAACTGGTTTTTACCGCCAGTAGATCGGAATGGAGGGACAAGTGCCCATGCTCGATTCCGGGAAAACCGAACACAAAACCTACTAGTTCGTCTCCGTCAAATGCTCCCAGTAGAATGGCGCCGACCTTTATCATCGGGATCATTGCGAGGGCCGGAAACACTTCACGGTCGTCGCTACCCCACACGTCCTTCTGAAGTTCCTCGACGCTGAGCATCTCAACGATCTCGGTGATCGGACGGATCGCAATAGGCAGCTTTTGTTTCGTATCCCTCATGGTTTCAGTAGCCTGTTGCGCAGTCTCACAGTTCGGAAGGTGGACCCTGTCGCCGCTCTAATAATGAGAGTGAGTTCTAATACTTCCGCCATGCTTGAATGTATGTCAAAGCGGGGTCAGGGTCCGCCTTCCTGACAGTGAGACTGCGCGACGTGCTCGTACTCGCCGATGATTGAGCTTCATACCCCAAGGCTTACCAACGTGGTCAATTATCACCTCCAGATATCTCCTCACAAAATACCTTGCCGATAAAGTGAGAACCTGGGCGCGCTGTTTTACGTTAAGGAGCTAGAAGTAACTTGATTCTTGCCGCTGGAGACTCCCTATGAAACGCCTGATCCTTGTTGCCCTGCTAATTGTCATTGCCGCAGTAGCCGGAATTGTACGCTCGCACAGCAGTCGTGGCGTTTCCTTGAGTAAACTGCCGCAGGCCATTGCGGGCGAGTCCGACAGCGCCGGGGACACTCGCGAAGAGATTCGCAAGACCTATCAACTGACTCCCGGCGCCCGCGTGCGAGTCTCTGGGATCAATGGCGCAGTGAAAATTGAGACCGCCGACACCACGACCGCGGAAGTTTACATTGAACGAATCGGCAAGAGCGCGGAAGCACTGGGACGCCGCAAGGTCGTGATCGAAGCGACTGCCGACAGTCTGCACATTAGCGGGAAGAAAGGCGACGCGAGCTTGTTTGCCAAAATGTTTGGTTCCAACCCGACTGAACGCGTCACGCTTAAGTTGCCCCGCCAGATTGCGCTGGTCACGAATGGTGTAAATGGCGCGGTTATTATTGGTGAAGTGGATGGCCCGGTCGAAGTACATGGCGTCAATGGCAAAGTTGAAGTAGCGCAAGCGAAAGGCGCGGCCGAGTTTCACGGGATCAACGGAAACATCTCCGTCGCTTTGATGGAGATTCGGAATGATAGCGTTAGCATGAACGGCATCAATGGCAACATTGAATTGCGCCTTGCGGAGGGATTGAATGCTGACCTCGAGGCGCACGGCATGAACGGAAATGTCGTCTCGGACCTTCCCGACTTTGTGCTCGAGAAAGCGAAGCACGGAAACTACTTGGCGCATGTTGGCACTGGCGGGAATTCGATCTCG
>JBGTLE010000324.1:0-9605 GCA_041744295.1 Pyrinomonadaceae bacterium
AGCTCAACGGAAGTGTTAGCTGAAAATTGTGTTCCTGAGCGCGCAATCTGGTATTGCTTTTCCACCCCGCTTTCGTCCGTGTAAGGAAAGCGCTTGACTTGAAGATTGAGCGACTCGCAGCCAGACGCAAGATAATCAGCAATCTCCCGGTTTGAAGTTGCTGATACCGAGTTGATACCGACCAGATCGGAAAGAGTCTGTTTTACAGTCATGGATGTTCAGCGTCTCAAGTCTCAAGTCTCAGGTCTCAGGTCTCAGGTGTCAGAAGTTTGAGTTTAAGTTTAAGTCTCCCCAATTTGCCGTTTGGGTCGCAGCGGCGAGGAAGTCAGTACCGAAACGCGGTAGCGAGGGGTCTTGCCGACGAGTTCAATGGCACTCGCAGCTTGGTTAATGGCCAAAAAGCAGGAACCCGCATGAGAGTCGGTATCCGCGGCAGTGACCCGACGCTTGCGTTTCGGTACTGACTTCATTGCCACTGTAGAGTTCTACCAACACACTACGGAGCACCACACAAAATTGAGATCTCAGATCTGAAAGGTCTGAGACTCGATACAACCGCTTACTCCCAAAGTCTTTTCTGTAGTGCTTTGAACCGCGCGACAATATCTTCCTGATCGCGATGATGCCCGTCCTTAACGATCTCTTTCCCACCAACAACGACATCGCGAACAGCCGTTCTCGATGACGAAAAAACAATTCCCGCCAACAGCGACTCAGCATTACTGCCAGCAATCGAGGGATCGTTCAGATCGACAGTAAAAAAATCCGCCGGTTGATCATCGACAAGCAGTACGGCGGCGGCGCCAATGCTTTCAGAGCCTGAACGAGTCGCACAGTCGAACAGTCGGCTCGCCAAAGCTGAAGCACCTTCGTCTCCATCAGCAGCCAACACCGCACGCTCCATCTTCTGTAACCGCAAGTGATATTCGAGCTCACGCGCGTCTTCCAGCAGATCGATCTGCACCTGACTGTCGCTGCCCAAAGAAAGGCGCACGCCTGAATTGAAGAGCGCGTCCGCTGGCACTACTCCGTCGCCAAGGTTGCGTTCCGTTGTGGGACAAGCGCAAACCATCGCGCGCGCACGCGCCAACGCCGCAATCGCTTTGTCTGTTACATGAATCGCGTGAACTGCTGTGAATCTCTCGCTCAGCAAGCCTTCTGTGTCCAAGAGCGCGACTGGTGACCGGCCATACTCGGCAATACAGGCCGACACTTCCGCTAGTTGTTCCGCCACGTGCATGTGTACTGGATGACCGCCGGCGACTGCGTAGGCAATGATCTCTTTCAAGTAATTGAGCGGAACAGCGCGCACGCTGTGGGGCGCGATCCCTGTCCAAACCATTCCGTCATCGGTGACGATGTCACACGAAAGACTTTCAAAGTTTTTGAGAAACGTTTCTGCATCCTGCTCTATGAACCGTGCTTGTTGAGGGTTGGCTTCAGTTTCGAATCCAGCCCGCGCATAGGCGACTCGCAACAGCGCGATCCGCAGACCGACATCCTGCGCCGCACGGACGACCTCCTTCGCGAGCAGGTTCGGATCGTCGTAAGGCTTTCCGTCAGGCGCATGATGCAGGTAGTGAAACTCGCCTACTGCAGTGATGCCGCTGAGCGCCATTTCAAGAAAGGCCATGCGCGAAGCGTCGTAAACGTCCTCAGGCGTCAGGCGAGTGGCGGCGCTGTACATCATTTCGCGCCAGGTCCAGAAACTGTCTCGGGTGTTGGCGGTGCGATACTCAGTGCGACCGCGAATGACGCGCTGAAAGGCATGCGAGTGGGCGTTGACTAATCCCGGCAGTTGCGCGCGGTCACCGCTAACTATCATATTTCCTTTCAACTATGGGAGGATCGTTCAACTAACCAAGGTGCAGTCAGGAAGGGTGGTTTACCCCCGCACTTTCAATACCACAGCAGTTAAAAAAAGCACAGACCGGCGGGGGTAAACCACCCTTCCTGACCCTGAGACTGCGAGTCATCACAGCCTTATCCAACTTGAGAGGCTTCTCAATCAGCCCTTCTTCACCGAGGCGATCCACTCATCAACGTTTCTCTCTAACACATCCAGCGGCACGGCGCCGGAACCGAGCACGACCTCATGGAAATCGCGAACATCAAACTTCTCGCCGAGTTCCTTGTTGGCGCGCTGGCGCAGCTCTTTGATCTTCAGCTCGCCGGTCTTATAAGCCAGCGCCTGGCCCGGCCACGCAATGTAACGATCGATCTCGTTTATGATGTCCAGTTCCTGCTTCGGACAGTTTTCCATGAAATAATCGATTGCCTGTTTGCGCGTCCACTTCATCTGGTGCATGCCCGTGTCCACGACCAAACGCACCGCACGCCACATCTCGTAACTCAACTGCCCAAACTTCGCATACGGATCGTCATACAGCCGCATGTCTTCGCCGAGTGATTCCGCGTAAAGCGCCCAGCCTTCGACAAACGCGGTATAGCCGCCGAAGCGCCGGAAGTTTGGTATCTCGCCCAGCTCCTGCGCGAGTGCGATCTGCAAATGGTGTCCGGGAACGGCCTCGTGCAAAGACAGCGCCATCATCTCCCACTTGGGCCGTGCCTCCGGTTGATAGAGATTCACAAAGTAGGTGCCGGCGCGCGAGCCATCCGCACTTGGCTGGCGGTAGTACGCAGTGGTGGTGTCGGGCGCAATCGCGGCGGGAATTGCCTGCACGCCGTACGGCATACGCGGCAAAGTCTTGAACACCTTTACCAAATGCGGATCGATCCTTTTGGAGATGGCTTCGTACGCGGCGAACAGTTCCTCGGCAGTTGAGTAATAGAAGCGTTTGTCGGTTCGGAGGAAGGTAAAAAACTCCGCCAGCGTTCCTTTGAACCCGACCTGGTCCATCACTAGTTGCATCGCGGCCCGAATCCGGCGCACTTCACTTAAGCCACGCTCATGCACCTCACTCGGGGTCGTATTGGTCGTCGTGAACTTGCGCACCAGGAAGGCATACAGCTCGGCGCCTTGCGGTGCTTGCCACGCGCCCACTTCTTTGTAAGACGCCGGCAAATATTCCTCGACAAAGAATTTCTTGAAGCGTTGATACGAGGGGATGATGTTCGTCTCGATCGCGGGTATCGCGGCTCGCATCAGCCGCTCCTGTTCGCTCACGGGAATCGCGGGCGAGAAGCGTTTGAACGGTTTGTAGAAGAGACTTTGATCGCCGCTCGAGACTATTTGCTTATCGATCTGCGCCGGGATGCGCTGCATGATTACTCTCGGGAGCACCAGGTTGGCTTTCACGCCCTCGCGCATCAAGGCGATGGTCTGGTCCATGTAAGCGGGAAAGGAATTAATGCGCGCGATCCAGTCTTCATAGTCCTTGACGGTTTCGAACCGCAGCGAGTCAGCCAGTTCGTTCTGCGATTGGATGCCGCCGCGTTGATTCAGCGGCACGAGATACCAGCGAAACTTAAACTCCGCGACACTGGTTTCGTAGTCGCGTTTGAAGAGATCGTAGTTCAACTGATCAGTGCGCGAGAGTTTGCTGCGGTCGATCTTGCCGAGCTCGGCCAGGACCGCGATATTGTGACTGTTTTTGCGCTGAATAGACGCAAGGCTCACGTCGCTCCAGCGATCGTTCCAACGACGATCGCCAAGCGATGAGGCGCGGGTTGGATTGTGCGCGAGGCTGTACTCCCACTCGCGATTGAAAAGATCGTGCAACGCTTTGCCTGAGTCTTGCCCGCGTAAGAGGGCGGGAAACACAGTCGCGACAATTAGAGAGAGAACCAGCGAACGTAGCAGATGAAAGCGCATCGAGGCCTCCGAGAGTTAGATTGTAGGGGCGGCACTCCGTGGCCGCCCCTCGGTCCGAGACGAGCTGGGTTTACTTGTGAACGACAAAATACCAGCGAGGGGCGGCCACGGAGTGCCGCCCCTACAACTTTGTCGCCAATACTTCTCTGGCGGCGGTGCGATCTCCAGTGCAACTGATGCGACGCGGGCCCTGCAAATACTTCAGCTTAAACCCGAGCCGCTTATACAACTTCACAATCTTCGGCGTCGCTTGATTTGATAACACCACCGGCCCGCGATGGGCCGCCAGCAGTTCAGCAGTGCGTTCCTGGTCCTCCCACGAGAATCCACCGGCACTGTAACTGCGAAACTCCACGTCGTAAGGCGGATCAGCGTAGATAAAACTGTCGTCGTTGAGATGCATCGCCGCGATATCCACGTTTGTAAACTGCCAACCGAGTAAGGCCGTCCGCAGCGCCGCGAAATTCGTTTCATACCGCACCGATTTGTAAGTGCCAAACGGCACATTGTATTCACCACTCTGGTTGAAGCGGCAAAGACCGTTGTAGCAAGTGCGATTCAAGTAATAGAAAAGTTGCGCTGCTTCCGGTGTCTGATGTTTTCGCGCCCGAACCAGCGCGTTGAAGCGGTCGCGATGGGCGGTGAACAGATCCCGGTCGTATCTCATCTCTACCGAAAGCTGCAGTCCTTTTTGTATCTGGCGATAAAAGTTGATCAAGTGCGGATTGACATCGTTCAGAACCGCGCTCGACGGCCGCAAACCCAGGGCGGCAGCAAGCCCGCCGCAAAACGGTTCGCTGTAGACGCGATCTTGAAACGAGCGCCAAAGCGGCTCGAGGTGCGGCAGCAACCAACGTTTTCCGCCGGCCCATTTTAGTGGCGGCTTCACGGATTGCAGTGGCCGAGAGGGTGCGAGATTGGACGAGTGCGTTTCCGTTGTCTTGGCACAAGATGCGAGCATTTATTGAAGGATGCGAACGACCGACAGAAGTTCAGCTTGAAAGTACCAGCATCGTGGCAACCTATCAACGTATGCGCGTCATGAAGTCAGTACCACCTCTTTGCTCCGAAGGAGCTACGACCTCCAGCCCAAGGTTGCCGCTTCGGCTACCTTGGGTACTAGCGAGAAAAAGATCCCAACCCGGAACGGGTTGCGGCTGAATCTGAAATTGCCTTAAAACGAATCTTGCTGGCCGCAACCCGTCCCGGGTAGGCTCTGAAGTACATCTGATCCCAAGGTAGCCGAAGCGGCAACCTTGGGCTGAAGGACGTAGCTCCTTCGGAGCAAAAAAAAGACCTCATGACCCGTTGGTTGAATGATGGACCATCCCCCACCCGCTACCGCGAGGTGGTACTGACTTCATGACGCGCAGAACGCGGCGGCGTGCGGCACACCCGCAAGGTGGTACTGACCTCATCACAAATCAGCAATCACTCATTGACTGACTGGTTTGCTTTCATTACAGTGCCAAACGAAGTTCCGCAATCGCCGTCAGGCAAAGGGGATAAAGAATGTCAGTATTGCCACGAGCTCGTCAGGAATCCTTAATCGTAAAAGACCTCACTGACGAGGTTGTAATCTATGATCTGCAAAGTAATCAGGCACACTGTCTGAATCAGTCTTCAGCAATAATTTGGAAGAGCTGCGACGGGCGAACGACCGTTGCCAGTGCTCGTCGGACGCTCGAGCGGGAACTAAATACTCCGGTTTCCGACGAAGTCGTTTGGCTGGCACTTGAGCAGCTCAAGAAATTTGATCTATTGGCCGAAGATTTCCACCGGCCACGCGAAATTGAGCGAGTGCAAAGGCGGGCTGTCCTACGCAACCTTGGCATCGCGGCGCTTGCGATTCCGGCAATCATTTCTTTGTCAGCGCCTACCGCGCAGGCGCAAGGGAGTTGCCGGCCGCGCGATGCGGCTTGTACGTTCGACGCCGACTGTTGCAGCGGCAACTGCCGGGGCAACAATCTCTGCGCTTGAGATTGAATCTCGCGCCACGCGTACAGCACCAACAAACTCGTAAAGACGGCTTTGCACTAAGAGTCGGTACCTCGTTACGAGGCTTTCGTCTCATTCACCCCAACCTTCAGGTTGGGGATCGCCGCAGTCCAGTGGCACCGGGAACCATTTCAATGGTTTTTAAGCGCCAGCCCTTCTGTTCAGCATGGGAAACCATTGAAATGGTTCCTAACCTTATTTGGTTCGATGATCCCCAACCTGAAGGTTGGGGTGAATGAGACGTATCCTCCAGCGGCAATATCATGCGTGCACCTTTTGTGCAAAACTCGTAAAGATTCTGATCCCTCCGCGGCTCAGCAGTTCGTAATGTTTCGGAATAATTTGCCCGGCACCCTCTGCAGCTTGACCGTCAAAGAAACTACAACTCAAAAACAACAGGACAAAGACTCGCAGCTCTTTGTCCAAATGCAACACATTCTTTCGTATCACGAGAGCATGCTGAGCGACAGAGTGCGCAATGCCGCATTTCATAAGGCGCTTAAAAAGCATGTGCACGCGGGCAGTGCGGTGCTCGACATCGGGACCGGCACCGGCATCTGGGCGATCGCCGCTGCGAAGTTAGGTGCGAAACGCGTGGTGGCCGTGGAACGCGAGAAGATCCTGATCCCGATTATTGAAAAGCTGCTGAAGAACAATGGCGTCGCCGACCGCGTCGAAGTACTCACGGGCGATTCGCGCCAGCTCAACATCAAGGGAAAGTTTGATCTGGTGATCAGCGAGACGATTGGCAACGAAGCATTCGATGAAGAGATCGTCCCTATCATGATCGACGCGCGAACACGTTTTTTGAAACGAGGCGGCGCCCTGATCCCCAAACGAGTCACTTCGATCGTCGCGCCCGCGCACGTCGAAAATTATGGCGCTACTTTACCCGCCGGCCTAAAGTTGCAATATCAGTATCTCGAATTGCTGAACTTCGACATTCCCCGGCGCATACGGGATTTGAGCAGGCTCAAATTTCTGGCGCCCGCGCGAGCACTGACGAGCGTCGATCTGGTGAGTGCGAAGACGCCGCCGGACCTCAGCAATCTGTCGGTCAGTTGGCGGTTGAAGGATGCGAGCCGGCTAAACTGTCTGGTGCTTTGGGCGGACGTGGTGGTGACTGACGGGGTTAAGTTGACGACGATCAAAAGCCCGAACTGGTCCGCGATTTCGTTTCCGCTCGAACCGTTTTCCGCCGGCCCGGCGCGCATCGACTGCCAGTTCGCACTGACCAACAAACAGTATTTCTGGACGGTGAAGCTAACTGCCCCGGGACGCGGGGAAATGCAGTCACACTCGCCGGTGTTTCCGTATGCGTCGTTGAAGACGCGAATGTAGCTGATCGAAGTATGGTTTGAGAAGACTATCCACAGATTACGCAGATGACACAAATTCAAAAAACTTACTGCGCTGCGTGCATTATCTTCTAACAGGCAGCCGCTAGTGCTTTCCAGGTAATCCAGGTAATCCAGATAATCTGCGTAATCTGTGGATTGAGGCATTTCTGGATTGACGCATTTGTTTGCCTTATGTGGTTAGAAATGTTACTTTTCGCAGCAGTTTCAGGCCAAGTGCGGAGAGGTTGCCCAGACCTTCGAAGCAATCCAAGGTATCGGGATCCAGTCGGTTGTTCATTCCAGATATCAGGTGACCTTTAGTTATCAAAGCATCTCGTAGTAATCAAAGCATCTCAGGAAAACCGCCTGCTCGTCGTATAGCTCATCTTCAGGGTCTGACGCTTTACCCCTAGAGCTTAACGATTCCGGTTAGATCAAGCGGTCAATCACTAGCTTTACCATTGTTGCCTTCGCCCCAGGCATTTGAGATTTCCTGGTGCGCTCGGCATTTCAGGAGTCTCAATGAGAAAACAAGTTAGCACCCACCTGCCACTGGCCCGTCAGCAGCAGATCATCACCAAACAAATGCCGGATGAATTGCTCGTCTACGATCTCGAGCGAAACCGGGCTCACAGTCTTAACGAGTCGGCCGCTGCGATCTGGAAACTTTGCGACGGACGCACGATCCCTGCCGACATCAGCAAGAAACTCGAGAAACAAACTGGCCAGAAGTTGCCGGCGGACTTTGTGTGGCTCGCGTTAGACCAGCTCAGCCGCGACCACCTGCTGGCGAAGCGGATTGAGCTGCCGCGGAATCTGCCGTTGCTCGGAAAGATGTCGCGTCGCGATGCGGTGAAACGAATTGGACTCGGCGCGGCAATCGCGCTGCCGGTGATCTATTCGATTACTGCTCCGACGCCAGGCCAGGCAGCGACTTGCCGGCCCAGTGGCGCAGCTTGTGTGACATCGGCGGATTGCTGCTCAGGCTTCTGCCGTGGAAACAACACTTGTCGCTAACCTCGCAAGCGCCGAGAGCGCCCGTGGTACCAATGCACCAACACCATTTTCAAAAGCTTGAACTCGACGCCCCAACTAGCGTCGCCCCAGACGAGAGGAAGAAAGCCGTGAACTCACAAATAACCCCAAGATTCCTTAGCGGACGCGTAGGCAAGATTTCTATCAAGGTTGCGCAGCGCACCGCCGGCCCGGCGAAGAAGTTAGCTGCTTTATCGCTATTTGCACTCTGCTTGCTCCTGCTAAGCGCGTCATCGAGCCTCGCCGTTACGAGGACATCTACCACATCAGGGGGCGTCTGGAGCGCGGGCGGCTCATGGGTTGGCGGCATTGCTCCAGGTTCACTCGACGACGCGGTAATTGTGCCGGGGGCTATCATGACCGTGACCGCCAACGCGACCATCAACTCAATTGTGTTTGCGAGTACGAGTTCCTCCTCAATGACTTTGAATGTCAATACCTCGGTGACTCTGAGTGTGACTACCAGCGTTGTTGTACAGAATGACAACTCAGACAACATTGCGGCGAGCATCGGCGGCTTGGGAGCGATCACCTGTGCATCGTTCACGGTCGGAGGCACAACTACCGTTCTTACTGGCGATGCCACAACAACCCTCACCTCGACAATCACGAACTTAACAATATCGGGCGACCTTAATCTAAACGGGGAAGACGACGGTAGTGACGACAACGATCCAACGTTCGCTCTAGCTTCAGGATCGGTAACGGTGGGTGGGACGGTAAATACCGACGAGGAAAGCGGGTCGGTAGTGACTCTCACGTTAGCGACTGGAGCCGGAACTGGGACTCTCTTTCTGGCCGGAGCGACACCATTTACTGATGCGGTCGGCACGCCAACGATTGTTGTCAATGGAGCTAGTAACACCGTTAATTATTCGGGCGCAAACCAGACCATTAGATCTCTGACTTATAACAATCTTACTGCGTCTGGAAGTGGCACAAAGATTCTGGCTTCAGCAATGACAGTGAACAACAACGTGACGATTGCTTCCGGAGTTACGCTTGACGTTGCCGCAATTCCGCTGACCGTTTCCACTGGAACAATTATCATCAACGGTATATTGGATTTTTCAGACACAACAGGTTCCGCTACCAGTACCGGAACCTCTGTAATTACGATGGGATCTACGGGTCGGATCATCACTGCCGATCCACTTGGGTTAGGTCCAGTGGCATCCGCGTCCTTAATAGGCACTTGGACGACGACAACCATCGATACAAACGGCACGGTTGAGTATGACCGCGATGTAACTAGCGCCCAGACTGTTACAGATCGCAACTACAATAACTTGGAGATCACCGGATCTACCCAAACGAAGACGTGGACGAGAACAGCAACCACGCGAACGGTCAACGGCAATGTGACCATAAACGCTAGCGCGCCTTTTACCCTGCTCGGTGCCTTTGCCGTGAATGTCAGGGGAAATTGGTCGAATAGCGGAACCTTCACGACTACC
>JBGTLE010000325.1:0-25534 GCA_041744295.1 Pyrinomonadaceae bacterium
TTTTTCATGGCCAACGAAGATCTGATCTACCGAATTACGCGCGCGGTCTACACTCGGCTTGGGGCGGGCGCGGAAGAACAAGCGGTTGAACAACTGGTCACCGAGATCTACCGTGAAATTGAACCTTTCCTGAACGCCAACGGGTCGTCCTATGCAACCACCTCGTCTGTGCCTGCCGGCCGGTCCATCTCTGCTCAGGCTCGCGAAGGTTCATCTGACCGCATTGTGATCTCCGTATTCGGAGTAGATCATCCGGGTATCGTTGCCGCAGTCGCGCAGATCCTCGCGGAAGCCGATTGCAGCATCGTTGATATTAATCAGACGGTGGTGCAGGGAAAGTTCGCGATGGTGATCATCGCCGACACTGCACGCAGCCGGCAGAGCACCACGGAATTGAAAGAACGGCTGCGAAGCGAAGGCGAGAAGCTGGGCGTCCGCATCTACGCCCAACGCGAAGATCTATTCAACGCGATGCATCGAGTGTGAGAAACTTGTAACCATGTCAGAGCCCGAGATCGCCCGTCGTTGTCATGCTTGCGGCGCGTCAATTCGCGACCGCGCTTTTTTTTGCCCGCAGTGTGGCACGTCGTTACAGGATGAGACGAAACCGTTGGCGTCTTTAGAAGCAGCGACCAGACAAACAACAGAAGGCAACCGCGAGACATCGACGAGCGATACTGTTCCGATCGAAGCGCCCACCGTGCAACTCCAAAGACCAGGGGGACCTGCGCCAGCATACGGTAGTCGCACCAGGCCCGATTCCACTCCCGCCGATAATCGTGAAGGGGGAGTGGTTCAGCGAGTTGAAAGACTGCGCAAGATTTCTACCGTGGTTTTGGACCAGGCTGCCTACGATCCCAGCCTGCGGTTTTTGCTGGTAGCGGGTTTTTTGTTTCTGGTTTTTCTGGTCATCCTGGTCCTGAGCAAACTCATCACCTAAGTCAATTTATGGAATACACACAGGCGGAGATTCTGCAAACGCTCGCAATGACCGAGATGGAGCACCTCGACGTGCGCACGGTCACGCTGGGTTTGAGTCTGCGTGATTGCGTTTCCGATTCAATCGAACGCACCGCCGAACGCGCCAGTGAAAAGATTCGGCGGGTAGCTGAACGGCTGGTTTCCACGGTTGATGAGATTGGCGATGAATTTGGCATTCGCATCGCCAACAAGAGGATAGCTGTTACGCCTCTATCTATGATTTCTGAATCAGGTGGCGATCCGATTCTGCTGGCCCGAGCTATGGACGAGGCAGCCGTCACCGTCGGGGTAGACTTCATCGGTGGCTACTCTGCCCTGGTACACAAAGGCGCCACCAGCGGCGAGCAGCGATTTCTGGAATCCATTCCCGCGGCACTGGCGAGCACGAAACGTCTTTGCTCTTCGGTGAATGTTGCCACCACCCGAGCTGGTATCAACATGAATGCAGTCAGACAAGTTGGCGAATTGATCAAAGACGCTGCCGAGCGCACTCGCGAGCAAGGCGGCATCGCGTGCGCCAAGTTTGTCTGTTTTGCCAATGCCGTCGAAGATAATCCGTTTATGGCCGGCGCTTTTCACGGCGTCGGCGAACCTGAGGCGGTGATCAATGTCGGAGTATCGGGGCCAGGTGTCGTTAATTACGCGGTGAACAACGCTCCCGCAGATCTGCCGCTGGAAGAGATTGCCGAGATCATCAAGAAGCTTTCGTTCAAGTTGTCTCGGGCAGGTGAACTTGTGGGTCGCGAAGCAGCGCGCCGGTTGGGTCTGCCGTTCGGCATCATCGATTTGTCACTCGCTCCGACACCTGTTCGGGGAGATTCAGTTGCCAACATCATCGAAGGCATGGGTTTCGAACGGGCCGGAACACACGGAACTACGGCCGCGTTGGCGCTGTTGACTGATGCGGTGAAAAAGGGTGGCGCAATGGCCAGCGGTTCAGTCGGCGGCATGAGTGGCGCGTTCATTCCTGTTTCAGAAGACGCCGGGATGATCGAAGCGGCGCAGATGGGTGCATTATCGCTCGACAAGCTCGAAGCCTGGACCAGCGTCTGTTCAGTAGGTATTGATATGGTGGCGGTCCCGGGTTCGACTTCCGCTGAAACGATCGCCGCGATCATCGCCGATGAGATGGCGATTGGAGTGATGAATAACAAGACCACCGCCGTGCGCATAATTCCCGTTCCCGGTCGGAATGTCGGCGAAATGGTTGAATATGGAGGACTGTTGGGCCGCGCGCCGATTATGGCCGTCAACGCGTTTTCATCAGCCGGGTTTATTAGACGCGGCGGCCGCATTCCGGCGCCGATTCATTCACTAAGGAATTGAGGGGAAAGAGAGTTTCTAGTTTCAAGTTTCGAGTTTCGAGTTTCGAGTTTCGAGTTCTTCTTTCATTAGTTGAAGTCATTGCTTAGACTAGCGCGCTGCAAGAGAAGAACTAGAAACTTGAAACTGGAAACTAGAAACTTCTTTACAAGGAGACCTATGGAAGAAGCGCTGGGAATGGTCGAATGCCGCGGCTTGGTGGCGATGATTGAAGCCGCTGATGCCATGGTCAAGGCCGCAAATGTGCAGCTTGTCGGTTATGAAAAAATCGATGCTGGATTGGTGACAGCGATCGTGCGCGGAGAAGTTGGGGCGGTAAAAGCTGCGGTGGACGCCGGCGCGGCCGCCGGGCGGAGGGTCGGAGAAGTTGTTGCCACCCATGTCATTCCGCGTCCACACTCAAATGTCGATCAGGGCATTCCGGTGCTTCGCACGGGCGAGACGACTCGGAAAAAGATCAGTGGCTCAGTAAGACCTAAACCGTAGAGCGGCAAATCGTCGTGAATACTGGACCCCCGCAGATTCGAGTCCAACTTCTCAGCCTTTTGTTCGCACTGTCTTTGCTTATCGTCGGAAGTGCCGAGGTTCGCGCCCAACAGCCTTTCATTACCGACGACGCTGACGTAACTGATAAAGGGCATTTCCACTTCGAGTTCAGCAACGAACTTGATCTGCTCCAGCGTACTGCTCGCCCAAGCCTCAAGCAGAACACCGCCGACTTCGAAATTGCATATGGTCTGTTCGAACACGTGGAGATTAGTTTAGCCGTTCCCTGGCTGACAATTTTCAACGCCTCAGGCACGATTCCGCAGACGATCTCCGGTATCGGCGACACCAATCTTTCTCTCAAGTATAACTTTCTGACGGAGCGCGAGAATTCACGACGGCCGGCACTGACCATCGCGATGAATCTGGAAATACCAACCGGCGATAAAGTCCGCGGGCTCGGTTCCGGCCTCGCCGACTTTTACGTCAATGGCATCGTGCAGAAGTCCCTCACGAGTAAAACTAAGCTGAGACTGAATGGCGGGATCTTGTTTTCGGGAAATGAAAGTACTGGAGCAATTGGAATCAAAGCTCGGGGCACTGTGTTCACCGGCGGCACATCCCTGGTACGAGAGTTCACGCCAAAACTACAACTCGGGGTTGAAGTGGTGGGTGCTTTGTCCCGTAATTTTCTACTCGGCAAAGGGCAACTGCAAACGATGGCGGGCGGAAACTATCAATTCAAGGACAATGTTTCTTTCGACTTTGGATTGGTTGCCGGAAAGTATGACGCGAGTCCGCGGCTCGGGGTACAACTGGGGATCTCCATTGATTTCTAAAGCCGGCCTCGCGGCAGCTTAGCTTTAAGTGCTGGTCCGTCGATGCAGTAGTTTTTCGAAAGTTGAAAATCGCGCCATCATGTTTTCGTACAGGCGATCCGTTTTCTCATGCAGGTGCGCGATCTCGAGTTCGGCCTTGATGTTTACCTCATACTCGATATCCGATCTCACCCGATCCTTTTCGCCTTGTCTGTTCTGACTAATCAAAACAAAACACGACAAGAATATCGCCTCAAGTGAGACGATCATTGTTAAGAGCCCGAATGGGTATGGATCGAAAGCGGGAATCCCGAGCGGCAGGGTGTTGATGCTAATCCAGGTAACGAACCAAATGCCGTTGATGATCAGAAACACCATGCTGCCGCTGAACCATGCGATCCAGTCCGCGATTCGCTGCAGAGGTGTGGAATGGACTTCCATCTCTTCGTTGACATTGCGTGAGACGCGAGTGCGTAACAACTCATCAGCTTTGCGTGTGAGGCCACTCAAAGCAGCCAGCATGTGCAACGCTGCCTCGGGTTTTCGTTGAAACAGCAACTTTAGATCATCGCGATCCAGCACCAGGACATCACTGTCGACTAGCGCCAGCGCAGTTGCCGTGCGCGGTCCACTGTCAAGCATTGCCAACTCGCCAAACATATCGCCCTCGGCCGCCGTCGTGAGCACGATCTTCTGTCCGACCGTATCCTTGATAAAAAGTTCGATCTCGCCGCTTTGGACAATGAATAATGAATCGCCCGGATCGCCGGATTGAAAAAGCGTCTGGCCGGCTGGGATCGGCAACTCATCGACGACGTTCCCGAGCGCAATGCGATCGTCTTCGTTGAGTAGCTCAAACATCTTGATGTTGGCAAGAAAACCAGGATCACACGGCATCGGAACTCCTCTTGAGTACGGAAGTCAGCAAGCAGGCGAAGTATAACGCAGCTCAAAATAGAAAAGAGGCACGAAATGCTCCGTGCCTCTTTTGTCATTCATGGGTATCGCTAGAGTTGACTAGGGACGTGTTCCCGCGCCTGTCTTAACCGGAGGTATCTTCACTGCCGGAGGTTTTGGAATAGCGCCGCCTTCTCTCCCGGCGACACGTCCATTCCTTGTCAGCGCGATTCGCCGATCATTGCTCGCGCCCTGGTCAACTGTAACTTTGATGGAGCGAAATGAACCGTCGCGCGTCTTGTTGGTTGGATTATAGGCTAGTACGTATTGTGTCCTGAGATCGCGCACGATTTGACTTGCGATGTCGGGAAGTTCAGACAACGACTGTGGAAAGAACGCGCGACCGCCAGTTTCCGTCGCTAGTCTCGTGATCAGGTTAACTGCTTTTTCGCGAGGGCTCTTGCGAATCAAGCCACCGTCTTTGTCGAGTTCGTTAACAAAGCCAATCACGAAAATCTGAACGTCCTCTTCGCGTAATTTGGCGAAGAGCTGCTCCTGTTTGTAGAAGCTGTTTCGATCTTCTCCGTCGGTGATCACAATCAACGCCCGGCGGCGGCGGTCGCTCTCATCACCTTTCTTGTATTCGGCCACGTGTTCTGAGGTGAGATAGACCGCATCGACGATTGCTGTCTGACCACCTTCGACGTAAAGGCTGTCGAGTCCGTCCATCAAAAGTTCTTTGTTGGGGGTGAAATCCTGAACGGTTTCAATCTTGTCGCTACTTATGAAGCGCACCAGGAAAGTTTCATCGCCCTGCTTGTTACTGCCGATGATCGTTTTGGCTGCGTCGATCACGCTCAGCAACTGAGAACGCAACGAACCGGAGGTATCGACGGCAAGTCCATAACTGATCGGGACTTCTTCTCTTGAAAAATACTCGATGGGTTGCGGGATACCGTCCTCGAAGACATGAAAGTCTCCCTGCGTCACTGTGTTAATCGGTCGGTTGTTGCGATCGATTACACGGACGCTGAGGTTCACCAGTTCGGTGTTTGTGATGAGTCGCTCGTTCTCACTAATCTCCACTTCTTCGGGAGTCGGACTCGGCTTCGCTTTTAACACGGGCGGCGGCGGCGGTTCGCCAAGTTGTGGTGCCACGCGATCGGTTTGAATGCGCGGCGCTGGCGTCGGCGTCGGCGTGGCGGTCGCGCGACTTGCTGGGGCCTGCGTCACATTACTCTGTGGCGTTGAACTGGCGGGCTTCGCTGGCGAACTAGCGGGCTTCGCCGGCGAAGGCGTCGGCGTCGTGCTTCGGCGTTGCCGAGCATCCTGGGCTTCAGCCAAAGTAATCACGTTTGAGGCCGCTATGAACCCGAGCAGCACTACGGCCAACGCGGGAAAAAGTAGCGGGCGTATTCTGAAGCTGGTTGTCCTTTGTTCTTTCAACAATCTATTCCTCAACTAACAAGTTAACCCCTACGTTACTTAAATACGACGGTCTTCAGGAGTCTAGCTCGGTTAGAGACAACCCGGAAAGCGTTTTCAGCGAGTTGGCTCATTCAGGTTGGATCTCGACATCCTGATAAAAGGATTTGCGAAAGCCGGGGCAAGTGGCAGGTTCCTCAAAGACGGTCCACTGCGCACGGTAAAAAGATGCTTCAGGAGAGATTTTTCGTTGCCGAACCACTGCAAAAAAACGTTCGGGTCATCGAGATGGAGGGACCGCGTAGTAGCCTTCCTTCGAACGCACAAACAAGCGGGGCAGGCCGCGCGGGGGTGTCACCTTGACCTTGACCTTGTGCCATTTGCCGTCGTTGACGAAGTTATTCGGTTTATAACCAATGGAATACTGGTGACGCAGTTCAAGGGCGATCTGCTCAAAGATGTCATCCATCTCGGCAGCGCTGCGTGGAAAGAAAGCCTTGCCGCCCGAAACGTTCGAAAGTTCGTCGAGCGTTCCCTGGCCTTCCATTCCGAGTGAACTACCCGCATCGTTACCACTGAGAATGCCAACCGCATACAAGACGACGTCCGATTCCTTCAAAAGCCGTCTGACTTCATTAAAGGTATACCGAGAGTTGTTGTCTTGTCCGTCGCTGATCAAAAGCAGTGCCCGCTTTGGATGAGCGCCGCGCTGCACTTTCTCGACTCCGAGGTAGCACGCGTCGTAAAGCGCTGTGTTGTTTTTAGTTTGTACGAAAGTCAGCTTATCCAGAACAGCGTCGCCGTCACGAGTCTTGTCCAGCAAAAGTTGCGCCCGCGAGTTGAAGGCGATCAAAAAGTACTCGTCAGAGTTGTGGCTGGTTTGAATGAAGTTGGCCAGGGCATCGCGAGCACGTTTAATCTTGTCTCCACTCATCGAGCCGGAAACGTCGAAAATCACTCCCACTGAGACGGGCGCATCATCGTCACTAAAAAACGTTATCTCCTGAGGCTGCTTGTCATCGAGAATCGTGAACGCGTTCTTGCTCAGGCCCGAAACATAACGACCGTACGTGTCCGTGACCGTGACCGTCAGCGTAATCAGATCGGTGTTGGTGATGACTGGTCCGGTTTGTTCCTTACCGGGAACTTGTTTTTGTGTGTCGCCGATTACCGGTTGCGTTGAGGTACCGGGTTTTTGAGAACCGGGAGGTTGACCTTGGGCAATACCGGTAGAGACCGTTACAAAAAGCAGGACAGAGAAAGAGACGAGCGCTAGCTTAAGAGCGTCTTTAGTGGGCAAATACATGAAACCCCCGCTTCTCGCAAACATTTGAATTGTAGAAACTGCCAAGAGGACTGCCAACAAAGATGCCGGAAAACGAAGCCGTGATGTCCAGGGGGCCTGATGTTTTCCTAAGATTAAGGAATCGCTGCGTGGGGAAACGCCGCCTGCCGGTTCCATTTATCTGTGGCCGCTTGCGGGCATTGTAGGACAGGGCTATCACGCAGGTAAAGTCAAAAGGCCGGCAGTTAATAGTCTCAACGGATGGACAGTTGTCGCACGGTGCTCGGTTGTCGTGAGCCTTGCGAAAAGTGGGTTGGGAAGATACGACTCGGCGACAGGTCATCGCAACTATGCACCTCTGAATTCTCGCTTTCTGATTTTAGATTGCGAGGGCTTAGGGCTTGAACAGATGGACTTCAAAGGAACTTTCCGGGTGTTCCATCGTGTAGCAACCGGGGAGCAAGGGGGCCGCATCGGAACGCATCGAGCCACATGCTATACTTTTGATTCTCTTCGACTGCGAATTTTGGAAATTCATGGCTGAATTTATCTGCAGATTAGGAACTCCGGCGGGCGAAGTTGTGACGCGGACTATCGAGGCCTCGGGGGTTGTCGAGGTTCGCGCGCGTTTGGAACGTGAGGGTTTTAAGGTTTTCAACGTAACTCCTCCGAAGACCACGGGGGTAGCGGCGCTAACAAGATTCGGTGGGCGCGGCGCGCACGCGAGAGTCAAAGCAAACGACTTTCTTCTCTTCAATCAGCAGTTGGCAGCTTTGTCGCGCGCCGGCATCGCAATGTTGCAGGCGATTTCGATGCTTCGAAAGCGGGCCGCCTCATCGCGACTGCGAGCAGTGCTCGGGGACGTGGAGGATCAGATTCGCGGAGGATCCGCTTTGTCGGAAGCGTTTGCAGCCCAGGGCAACATCTTCCCGAGAATCTATACCGCCTCGATTTTGGCTGGCGAACGTTCAGGGGCCCTGGACGAAGTTCTCAATCGCTACGTTACCTACATGCGCCGTAACGTTGCGCTGCGCAGGAAGATTCGAGGCGCGCTTGCCTATCCTCTGTTCCTGCTCTTTGCGTCGGGCTGTATGGTTACGTTCCTCACGATCTATGTCGTCCCGCGAATGTCCGACCTGTTCTCAGGATTTGGAAACGAGCTTCCGACGGTTACTCAAATTGTTGTAGGACTCTCTCGCTGGCTCTCGACGAACGTTATCTGGTTCGGCCCGTTGTTCATCGGCGGAGCAATTCTGCTGTTCTTGTGGTCGCGCACCGCCCAGGGCCGTCTAAAACTGGATCAGTTGATCTTGAAAATACCACTGGCAGGTAACCTGGTCATCCAGTTGTCTGTGGCCCAGGCCACGCGTTCGCTGGCAACGTTGCTGGCGGGAGGTATTACGCTGGTTGAGTCTTGGGAGATCGCCGCAGAGTCGGTTACGAACCGTGAATTGCGACGTCGCAGTTCGTCAATTCTGCCGATGATTCGCGAGGGCAGGACATTCACCGATAGTTTGGAAGCTGCGGAGTGGGTGCCGGCGCTGGCCATCGATATGATTGGAATTGGTGAGCGTTCAGGCAGCCTACGCGAGATGCTCGACGAGGTGGCGGTGTTTTACGATGCCGAATCCGAGGTTCGACTCGAGCAGTTGACGACCACGCTTGAGCCTGCGATTCTGGTGATCATGGGTGGGGTTGTCGTAACGATCCTGCTGGCAATCTACTTGCCAATCATCCAATCCATCTCCGGCGGTTCCGGACTTACCGGTCGCCCCTAGTTTGGCAGTTCAGCTCTCGCCACCAAAAAGAAGTTTCATTATGGAGTCAAGTACGAAAGACGATACCGCTACCGTACCTTCCGCTGGATCAATCAAGGTCAGCGCCGCCGAGCACGAGCCGCCCGAGGTGAAGGCGGCAAAAGAACTCGCGCGCCGGTATCGACTGCCGTTTATCGATCTGTTGCCTAAAGATCAAGATTCACCGGTTGATTATGAGCAATTCAATCAGATCCCCGTCGATTTGATGGTACGGCATCAGTTCTTGCCGCTTAAGCGAGACGCTAAGGGTTTGCATCTTGCGATGGCTGACCCGTCGGATCTGGATCAACTGGACGAGCTTGCCGGATCTCTTAATTCGCGGGTTGTTCCTTACGTTGCGACCGCCGGCGCGATTGAAGTGATCCTGCGTCGCGGCGATGCGACCCAGCGCGTACTGCAGGAGGCGGCGTCGGGTTTTCGGATTTCGCTGGTAAGGGAAACGGAACACGGCGAGGAAGTTCTCGACCTTGATCGTTTAGCGACCGATTCCGAAATGTCGCCGATCATCAAGCTCGTCGACACGATAATCTATAACGCAATGGAATCGCGCGCGTCAGATATTCACATTGAAACTCGCGATACCGAAGTCCAGGTCAAGTATCGTATCGACGGCGCGCTTTATGCGAAAGTTGACCCCATAGATCTCGCCTATCACCAAACACTGATCTCCCGTATCAAGGTAATGTCAGAACTCGACATTGCCGAACGTCGCGTGCCGCAGGACGGACGCTTTCGCGTCCGATACAAGGGGCGCAATGTTGATTTTCGCGTTTCGATCATGCCAACGATTCATGGCGAAGACGCAGTCATCCGTATCCTCGACAAAGAACAGATCAACGAGGAGTTCAAGAACCTGAACCTCGATGTAGTCGGGTTTGCGGAGGAAGACGTGCGGAAGTTTCGCCGGTACATTGCTGAGCCGTATGGCATGGTGCTCGTCACTGGCCCGACGGGTTCAGGTAAGACGACCACGTTGTATGCAGCGCTGAATGAGATCCGTAACGAAGAAGACAAGATCGTTACCATCGAAGATCCGGTTGAGTATCAGTTGCACGGCATCACCCAGATTCCGGTTAACGAAAAGAAAGGTCTGACTTTTGACCGCGGGCTGCGTTCGATCCTCCGTCATGATCCGGACAAAATCATGGTCGGGGAAATTCGCGATACCGAGACCGCGCAGATTGCAATTCAATCCGCATTGACCGGTCACCTTGTGTTTACCACCGTCCACGCGAACAACGTCATCGACGTGATCGGTCGTTTCTTGAATATGGGAGTAGAGCCATATAACTTCGTGTCTTCGCTAAACTGCGTGCTGGCCCAGCGGCTGATTCGAATGCTTTGTCCCTATTGCAAGCGTCCCTATCAGGCAACCGATGACGAACTGCTGGAATCCGGTTTGAGGCCGGATCAGGATCGGGGCCGCACGTTCTACATGAATGTCGGTTGTGACGCCTGTAACCACACCGGGTACCGTGGAAGAACGGCGATTCACGAATTGCTCGATCTGTCGGACAATATTCGCGAGATGATTGTAGAGCGACGGCCAGGATCGGAAGTTCGCCGGGCGGCCGAAGCGGAAGGCCTTACCAGTCTGCGCGATTCGGCGTTGAAGAAGGTTTTTGCTGGAATTTCAACGCTTCATGAAATCAACCGCGTGACCTTTGTAGAAGAAATAAGCGCCGGTAGATAGGAAATCGCTGGAGATCAGGCCTCTCAAAGGTGGCCACTCTCATCCCAGACTTCTCCCGACCGTTTTAGGAACCAAACTTTTTAACCTGCGTGTAAGAAAACGGGCCGCGAAGCATTGCAATAGTGGCCCCGGCGGCGGCATTATAAGGCCGCTACGACTCGCACCTCCCGTAAGAGAGACATTCATGAAAACTAAGACTCAGCCTCGGATATTCGTTTCGTTCTTGCTTACCTTTTGTTTGCTGGCTTTGCCAGTGACGGCTTTCGCAAAGAAGGGCGATAAGAACTACAAAAGAGGTTTGCAGTACGAACAGGCCCAACAGTGGGAACAGGCGGCACAGGAGTTCACCTTAGCGGTGGCCGCCGACCCGTCGAATATGGAGTATCAACTCCACTTCCGACGTGCGAGTTTTAACGCGTCGCAGGCCTACATGCAGCAGGGACGTGCACTGGCGGAAAAGCAGGACTACACCGGGGCGTATAACGCCTTTCGAATGGCATATGGATATGATCCGGTGAACTCCCTTGCGGTATCTGAGATGGAGCGTATGCTCCGTCTGCAAAACGTAAAGGAGGGCAATGTTGCTACGCCCGCGAGTACAGCCAAGGGAGCCGAACTGCCGGAAGGCGGAACGCTAAGTCAGAGCAGCGTGCAGGTGCCTGACTCGGCCTTCACCGCCACAACTCAACAGCTTCGCGTGATTACCTACAACGGAGATCTGAAGGCTTTCATCCGTAGTCTAGCCGACCAATTGAATCTCAATGTGATTTTCGACCGGCAATCGTTTGCCCAACCTCGTACGATAGATCTGAATTTACGTAACGTGACCACGGCCCAGGCACTCGACATGGTGTTTTTACAGGAGAGCCTGTTTTTCCAGAAGCTTAGCCGCCGTACGATTCTGGTTGCAGAACAAACGCGACGACCTCAGTACCAGCAATTGGTGCTAAGGACGTTCTTCCTTTCAAACATCGACCCGACCGAAGCCCGGCAATTAGTCACTCAGGCTATTCCGCCATCGGTTGGTCGGCCCCAAACGATCGTAGTTCCTGACAAAGCGACTAACAGTTTGACGGTGCGTGACACCGCAGAGAACGTCCGCCTGATCGGCGAGTTGCTGCAAAGCATCGATAAGGATCGCGCGGAAGTCGTGATGGACGTCAACATTTACGAGATCTCTAAGAATGATCTGCTGCAAATTGGAAATCAGGTGGGCAGTGGAAACTTCAATCTTGGCGGCTCGCCCGGACTGGCCATTCTTGGCGGACCCGCTACGACCAACGTTGCTCAGAATGTGGGTGTAAACGTCGCCAGCATCGTGGGTGGTGCGCCCACGGCTTTGGCTGCCGCGATTCTCTTGCCGCCCTCAGTGCTCACCATGTTTCAAGCAAAGGACAATACTCGGTTGATTGCTTCTACCCAGGTACATGCGTTCAACGGTGAAGAGTCAACCGCTCGCATCGGTCAGCGAGTGCCAGTGCAAACAGCGCAGACTTACCCCTTCGGCGTGCAAACCGGTCAGCCGGCAAATACTGGTGGTTTCCCCACCGGTGGATTTCCGGTGATTAACTACGAACCAACGGGACTCACGCTGAAGTTTACGCCGCAGGTTTTTCCGAACCTCGATGTGCAAGTGAAGATGTCAATTGAATCCAAGGATGTGCTGGGTGCCAGCACGCTGACGCCGACGTTTACGGAACGCACTATTACCGGTACCGCCCGCGTGCAAAACAACCGCACAATGATGCTGGCCAGTGTTTCGACGGAAATTCAAACTAACGGACGCCGCGGACTGCCGGTGTTGGGTACGCTACCGATTCTGGGTCGTTTCTTTACCTCGCCAACGCGCGACAATCGACAGATTGATATCGTTATCGCCGTGACCCCGAGAGTCCTGCGCGCGCCGACAGTCACCCCGCGTGATGAAGAGATGCGACCGAGCGGCACGCTGCAATCGCCGACCACAGGTTCGCTCGAAGCCATGATTCGAGATTCGGATATCGACGATCAATTAGCTGCGGGTCGCCGCCTGCCGCGAAACGCTGTAGTGCAAGTGAATACGGATCCGGGTATGTTCAAATCACCGACCATTTCCGCACCGGCGCCTCAGAATGTCGCGAATGAAACTACAGCTGCCGCAACTTCAAACAACGCTCCAGCGACGGTTGCGACAAATACTCCCGCGACGGTTGCGACAAATACTCCCGCGACAGTTGCGACAAATACTCCCGCGACGGTTGCGACAAATACTCCCGCGACGGTTGCGACAAATACTCCCGCGACTGTTCCACCGCCGGCCAGCGAAACAACGAAGATCCAGGTTCCAGTTGAAGAGTTGGCATCATTTGTTCCGGCTCCCAAGTCGTTGGTCAGTGCTCGCGGCGCTGCCGAAGTGGCAGCTGTTAATCCTGGCGCTGGAGGTACTGAGAATGCCGTCCTGACCAGTCTGCCAAAGCCCATTGAGGCCTCGGTAACAGCCGTACGAAGAAGAACGGCGCTACTGAGTTTGACGCCCGAGAATCTGGAACTGAAAGTTGGCGAGAAGCGACAGTTCGCTGTTGAACTCAACTCAGATATTCCACTTGGGCTCGCGGTGATGACGCTCCGTTTCGATCCAAAGGTCGTTAAGATAAATGCCGTAACCATGGGCAGCATCTTTTCGCTTAGCAAGGACAACAGTCCGAGTATTACGCAGTCCATCGATCCCAGCGGAGTTTGTTTGATCTCCATTTCAACGCTGAACAAGTCGTTGCCGATGGTTGGCGCCGGCCCCTTGGTGTTTCTCGAGATCGAGGCGTTGACCGCAGGAGATGCAGCGCTCGTCCTCGACAAGGGAACGATGCATCTGGTTGCGACGGACGCGCGCGACGTCGCGTTGGAGTTAAAGCAGGGCAAGGCAACGGTCAAGCAATAGCGGTACGGCCGAGAGTGTTATCCGAAAGAGCCAAATGCACTGAAACGCGGCGACACGGTAGGCAGTTGAATTTACTGGTCGCCGCGTCACTCTGTCAGGTTCGGGTAATCTTTGCGGTGGTTATGCGATGAATTCTCAACAACGAGGCTTTTCACTTATCGAGTTGGTGATCACGATTACGGTGATGACTATTCTGACACTCGGGGTCATCCCACTCGTGAAGTTGTCAGTGAAAAGACAAAAGGAACAGCAATTACGCGAAAGCCTGCGCCAGATACGTTCAGCAATTGACGAGTTTCGCCGCGACACAGTCGGAATGAGTTGCGCTGGTGGGCAGATCCAGCCGGGGCAACCGGGTCAGCAGCAACAGAATCAGTACATCGATCCGCGTAGCAAAGTGAGGATCAGCGATTGCACGCTATTCGGCGTGGATAACCCGGATCGTTATCCACCAGATCTCGAAACTCTCGTTTCGGGCGTGAACGTTGTGCCGCGCGAGGCGCCGACGGGCGGTCAAGGGCTACAGAGCACCGGTACGAATCCAACGGACACGCGCAGCACCCTGGATAGTCAAGCTTCTACCAAGAAGAAGATCTACTTGCGCAAGATTCCCATCGACCCGATTACCGGCGAGGCTGATTGGGATTTGCGTTCGTGCTACGACGAATCAGATTCCGATTCCTGGGGAGGCGAGAATGTCTTTGATGTTCGTTCTAAATCCCGGGGCATCGCTTTGAATGGAGAGAAGTACAGTGTCTGGTAAGTATGAGGCGATGAAGTTGGTAGCGACGAATCGAAATTTTCAGGGTAGATTCTTTTGCCGCCCGTGCTGGCCTCGGCAGCGCGGGTTTACCCTGCTTGAGTTGATGATCGTGATCTCGATCATCATCATCCTTGCTGCTATTACGCTACCGCAGTTTCAGAAAACCATCCTGGCTTCACGAGAAGCGGTCCTTAAAGATGACCTGCACACGATGCGCAAGCTACTGGATCAATTCGCGGCCGACAAAGGGAAGTTGCCGCAGTCACTCGACGAGCTAGTGACTGAAGGCTACATGCGAGAATTGCCTGTCGATCCCATGACCGGACAGGCTGACTGGACCACGGTGACCGGTGAGGATCCGAACTCGACTGAAGGCGAGCAGGGTGTGATTGATCTCCACAGCGCTTCAACCGACACCTCATCTAGTGGCACGCCATACTCCGAGTGGTAGCTACCCATGGCGAACTTACTCTCAAAACTCGTGACTCCCTGGTACCCCTCGTCCGCGTTGGGATTGGAAAAGGGAATCGCCTCGCTGGTCCAGCTTGAGCGCGGCCGCGGCGGCGAGTGCAAGTTGCGGCGCGCGGCAAGTATCAATCTCGACGAATCGCTCATCCGTCCGAGTTTCGATGAATCTAATCTCCAGGACATCGATGAATTGGCGGTGGCCCTAAGTGAATTGGCCGCGAGCGCGGGACTGCTTAAACAGAAGCGTTGGTCGGTGAGTGTCCCGGAGGGATCCATCAAGACGGCAATTTTGATATTTGATACTCCGCCGGGGTCGGGCAGCGAATTAGAGGAAGTTCTCTCCTGGAAGATCGAGCGCACTTTCGGGGTTGCCAGGGACGCTCTCGTGGCCTCCCGAGATCGTTTACCGTCTGACGCACAAGGCCGCGTTCGCTTTCTTGTTACCGCCGGTCGCAAAGAAATCCTGGCGGAGTACGAAACGCTGTTCAGCGCACTCGGATGGCGAGCCGGACTGCTTGTGCCCCGGCATATGGGCGAGTCGCAATGGCTGACTTCGAACGGCTTTGAAGGTGATTCGCTACTCGTCAGCACGTCTGAAGAAGGCTTTACAGCTATTGTTTTTCGCGGCAAGCAACCATTGATCGTGCGCACCATCAAGTGCGAACCCGATGAACGCGAGGATGAGTTTTACCGGCTATTGCTGTTCTATCGAGATCGCCGGTCGGGAGAGCAGGAGCCGGTGCTAGCGCGGTTGATGGTCCTGGGGGACAGTTTTTCCAAAGAGCGCGCGACTGAGATTACCAACGAGACTTTGGGCACGGCTTTGCGGCCATTGAGTGCGGAAGATCTGGGGTTGGCCCTGCCCAATAGAGAGATCACCTTTGACTCGATTGCCGCACCGGCAGGCTTGGCAATGCTTTCCTGGAGTAATTAGGCGCGGGCCGTTCCCTGCCGGGCGATTCCCCCTTTGACTCTGAAACATTTCCCTCTTTCCAGGCGTAACACCCGAGCATCATGAGTATGACTGCCACAGCTTCTTCCCTCGTATTAACCGACATTGCTGCCGCTAACGACCGCGACCTTGTGGCTACGGCCGCGGCGGGCGTGGAGGGTAGCTTTGAAGAACTCGTCAGACGCTACCAGCGCCCGATTTCAGCGTACGTTTACCGCATGGTGGGCGACTACGAAGCGGCTTTGGATGTTACTCAGGAGATCTTTATCAAGGTTTATGGCTCGCTTTCTCGATATCGTCCTGAGTTCAAGTTCTCGACCTGGATTTACAAGATCGCACATAACTCTGCGGTAGATCACCTGCGCCGAAATGCCGGGCGCGAGCGCTCAATAGTGAATGGGACCGAGGGCGAGCAATACGACATGCCCATCGAAAGCGGTTCCTTGAGCCCCGAACAGGAAAGTGAACGCGAAGAGCGAAGGGTGGAGATTGAGTTGGTAGTCAAATCGCTGCCGTCCGCTTATCGAGAGTTAATTATCCTGCGCCATTCGCAGGATCTGACCTATGAAGAGATCGTTGACGTAACTGGCTTGCCCTTGGGGACAGTCAAGAATCGGCTGTTTCGCGCGCGCGAGATGATGCGTCAACTGTTCCTTGACCGCGGCATTGCGACCGCCTAACTCCCGGAGAAACGAATGCAGGTCAGTCAGGACAATTGCCGTCCGGAGTTGATTGCCGCGTACATTGACGGCGATCTTGAACCGGCAGCATATGACCAGCTGGAGCTGCACCTCGGCGAGTGTGCATCCTGCACTGACGAACTACGTTTGCAACGCCTCTTCGTATGTGAGCTCGACTCTGCTTTTTCCCCAACCGATGAACTGCCGGTCCCTCATGATTTCGCGCGCATCGTAGCGGCTAATGCTGAAAGCGATATGAGCGGCGCACGTACTGCTAAAGAGCACCGACTGGCGCTGCGACTTTGTCTGATGCTCGCGTTGGCGTCTTTTGCCTTGCTCGGCATGGCATCGAGCAAGGCGGTGCTGTTCAGTGGAAAGCTGATCGTCACAAAGTTCTTTGGTATCGCCGGTCTCCTGGGAAGGGCGTTGTACGATGCCGGCGTGGGGTTCACTGTCGTGCTGCGAATGGCCGCCGGCGCAATTATTTCGGATGCCTTCTCGGTCCTGGTTTTTCTGGTTCTGCTGCTTGCCTTGCTACTGCTTTCACTCCTTATCACCAGTTATCACCGCTATCACCGGCGAGGGCTTTACGAATAACAGGCTCTTTCATGGGTGAAGCTCCAGTATTAACAACTGTGATTGATCAAGGTTCGCGCTGCTGCCGACGAGGTGATTGGTCCTTGCCGTGCAAAGTCGCATTTTCACTCGTCTCATTGTTGCTGATGGTGATGGCCATTCAGGCGCAAGTCGCTGTCTCAAATGATGCCGACACCTACGTGATTGACGGCATCAGCGAAACGAACGCTTACGGTCTCGGGCGCTCGATCCGAATCAACGGCACGGTCAAAGAGGGCGCGATTGCATTGGGTGGCGACGTAATTGTGCAGGGTGTGGTGGAAGGCGACGTGGCGGCCTTTGGCGGGTCAGTCATACAACTTGAGGGTGGTCGTATCGGCGGTGACGTCATCGTGGTTGGCGGCAGTTATCGCCATGAGAAGTCGGCCGCGAGAAATCCGGCCAGCGCAACGATCATGTATGCCGGTTATGAAGAAGAGTTGCGAAACCTGATGCGCGATCCTTCCGGGTTGCTGACTCCCCACTTGTCGCCGGCCTATCTGGGATTGCGATTGCTTGCAGTGCTCTTCTGGTTTGTGGTTTCGCTCGCCCTTACAGCAGCGATGCCGAATACCATCAGCCGGGGAATTGCGCGGTTGCAGTTGACGAGTTTGCGTGTGGCGGTGATTGGCATTCTCGGCGTGGCGATCATTGCCATCGGCGTGCCAGTGAGCTTGCGCTATCTGCCGACACCCGTCAGCGTGTTGGTTGGGCTTATGGCCTTACTGCTGATTTTGATTGCCTGGCTCTTTGGCAGAGTCATGATCCATGCCGCGACCGGCCGCTGGTTGCAGCGCCACTATCTCCCGTTTGGCAAGAACTCCGAGTCGGTGACTTTGCTGCTCGGAACCTCATTCTGGATTGTTCTGTCCTCATTGCCCTACGTGTGGCCCTTTGTCGTCACAGTCATCTTCGTCACCAGTCTCGGGCTGGCACTCACTGCTCGGTATCACGTGAGCTGGAAAAGGCGGCAGGAAGCGTGAAAGTAGTGATCAGATGCTGGATGTTAGTCCGCCGCTCGTATCCCGCATTTCATCTGACATCCAACCTCTAACATCTGATATCTGCAAGGTTCCTCTGATAACGACAGCTAACATCTACTCGCATAGAACTTTCGAACGATTGAGCGCGTAAACTTTAAGGCCATGCGGAACTTTATCGCGTACCCACGCTAATCTCTTGTAACTAAACACCCGCCCGCGGTGTCTTCAAAGAGGAAGCAATAACACTAGGAGGATCGATGCAGGCATCATTTCGTGCGTTATTATTGGGCTTTTTCGCTGTTCTTGCGATCCAGGGCGGTGTTGCCCAAACACCAGATCCCAACATCACTCCAAATGGTGTGATTGCCGAAGTCAAAGTCATCGACGCCGCGTCAAAACAGATCATTGTCAAGACTGATGCCGGCTCCCTCGTTACTGTTTCAGTAGCCGATAACACCATCTACAAAAAAGTCCAACCGGGTCAAACGGGTCTTACCGGCGCTACCGACGTGACGTTTGCCCAACTTGCCGAAGGCGACCGCATCTTTGCTCGCGGAAAGCCAGCCGAGGACAACAAGTCAGTCATGGCTCGCATGGTCATCTTGATGAGCAAGGCCGACATCGCGAAGAAACAGGAAGACGAGCGCGCAGAGTGGAGACGCCGTGGCTTGCTGGGAGTCATTAGCGCACTCAATCCGGCGACCAAAGAAATCACTATTTCCACTCGTTCGATGGCCGGGGTTCAGGCAGTCGTACTCCCGGTTACCGAGAAAGTTGAAATGAAACGTTATGCTCCCGACTCGATCAAATTCGCCGATGCGAAAACGAGCAAGTTCGAAGATCTCCAGGTTGGCGATCAGTTACGCGCACTGGGTGACAAGAGTGCCGACGGCAATCGGTTTACCGCCGAGCAGGTCGTTACCGGTTCATTCCGCACGGTCGCCGGCGTCGTCACTGCGCTGGATCCGGCGACAGGCGAAGTCAAGATCAACGATCTGCAGTCGAAGCAGCCTTTGACAATTGTCGTCAAACAGGACGCAGTGCTTCGCCGGTTCCCGGCGGATATGGCGGGAATGATGATGCTGGGTGGTGGTCGTCCCGGTGGCGGCGGCGGCGCGTCCAGCCAGGGGCAGACAGCCACTACTCCGGCAGCGGGTGCAGCCCAGTCAGGAACACCCGGCGCGGGTGGTCCAAGTCGCGGCGGTGGTATTCAAGAAATGCTTGAAAGATTGCCGACGATCGCGATCAATGACTTGAAAGTCGGCGACACGATTATGGTGTCCAGCACCAAAGGCGCCGATGCCGCGCGGTTGACAGCAATCACTCTCGTGACGGGCGCCGATACACTTCTCAACCTGATGGCTGCCAGACAAGGCCAACAGGGTGGCGGCCAACCCGCTCAAGGCGCAGCCGGCGGCGGCGGGTTGGGCCAGGGGTTCCAATTGGGAATTGGTCTGCCGTAGTCGTTTTACTCAAACAATAAAGGCCTTCTTCTTAGAAATCGTCATGAATAACTTTCAAAAAGCTTTGCGCTATACCTTCACATCTTTCGCACTCGTCCTCGTCTGCTCAGTAGTTTTATCGGCACAGCAGGGAAGGGGCTCACTTCGCGGGCTGGTTATGGATGAGCTTGGCGCTGCGGTTGTCGGCGCCAGTGTGGTCCTCAACGACACTAATGGAGTGCAAAAAGCGGTCACGACTACGAACAGCGAGGGCGTTTATGTCTTCAACGGCGTTCAGCCCGGCAAGTATCTCTTAACCGCAGTGGCGGAAGGGTTCGCCGCTACCGAAGCTGCCGAGGTTGAGCTCGCCGCCGGACAGCGACAGACACAGGATTTGACTCTGCGAGTTACTTTTGAGGAGAAGGTCACGGTCGCCGCCGAAACTCCGCTCAGCACTGAATCGACTTCCAACGCAAATCAAACTTTGATCACTGGGAAAGACCTCGACGCGTTGCCGGACGATCCGGATGAACTTGCTGCAGCGCTGCAAGCACTGGCAGGCCCACAAGTTGGTCCGAACGGCGGCCAGATTTTTATTGACGGTTTTTCCGGCGGACGTATGCCGCCCAAAGAATCGATCCGCGAGATCCGCATCAACCAAAATCCCTTTGCTGCAGAAAATGATCAGCCCTCCGGCAGAGTCGACATTCTGACTCGTCCAGGGACCGACAAGTTTCGCGGCAGCACGTTCTTCAACTTTGAAGATGAAAGTGTGAACTCGCGCAATCCTTTTTCGAGCAGCCGTACACCGTTCCAGGTTCGGCAGTTTGGCGGCAACCTTGGGGGACCGTTGGTTGCGAAGAAGGCTTCGTTCTTTATCGATGTTCAGCGTCGCGCGATTGACGATAACGAACTCGTTCGTGGAACCCAGTTGGATGCCAATCTCAATCCGGAGATTTTTGGTTTTGGCGTTGTGGCCCCGCGCTTCAACACGAACTTTAGTCCGCGGGTCGATTATCAACTCAATACCAGTAACACATTGATTGCTCGGTACAGCTACAACCGCAGCCGCTCTCAGAACAACGGCGTTGGTGGATTTTCATTACCTGAGCGCGGTTATGACGGAGCCTTCACTCAGCATCAGTTTCAGTTTACGGAAACGGCAGTTTTGGGCCCGACGATGGTTAACGAGACCCGTTTCCAGTACAGCCGAAATCGCAATCAGAATTTTGGCGATAACACGATTCCAGTCTTAAACGTCAGTGGTGCTTTCATCAGTGGTGGATCGCAGGTGGGCCAGACATTCAATAACAACAATAGTTGGGAGTTGCAGAACTTCCTGCAGTGGCAGAAGGGAACCCACTCTCTCAAGTTTGGCGGCCGCGTTCGTGGAGTGAGTATTACCGACAACAGCCCCAACAACTTTGGTGGGCAATGGGTATTTACCGGAGCGCTCGTTCCGCAACTCGACGCGAACAACAATCCGCTGATCAATCAGCCCGGAGTGTTCGCTGATAGTTTGGAGCGATACCGTCGCACATTGATTGGCAACAATTTGGGGAGAACTCCGCTGGAGATTCGCGCGATGGGAGGCAATCCTTCCCAGTTCAGTATCTCCAGCGGCAATCCTTTGGCTGACGTGAGTCAGGTCGACGTTGGAGTTTATGCTCAGGATGATTGGCGTGTTCGTCCGAATCTGACTTTAAGTTACGGTCTGCGTTACGAGAACCAGACCAACATCAGCAGCCCCTGGAATATTGCTCCGCGCGCCGCGTTCGCGTGGTCGCCGGGCGCTGCCAATTCAACTCGTCCACCCAACATGGTGATCCGCGGTGGCGCGGGAATTTTCTACAATCGCTTTAGCGAGGGCCAGACGCTGCAGGCCAACCGCTTCAATGGCGTGAATCAGCAGCAGTTCTTCGTGACGGAGCGACCACTCTACGTAAATGGTCTTTTCGTTCCACCTGTTCCGTCGGCCCTGGACGTCTTTGATCCGAATAATACGAGCGTGATTCCGCCAACGAATTTGCTGAATCTTGATGCGCGACAAATAACCTGGCAGGTTGCTGACCTCGACAACCCACGGGTTTACCTCGGCGGTATCCAGGTCGAACGACAACTACCAAAACGATTCACAGCCACGGTTGGGTTTTACAGTATTCATATCAGAAACGTGATTCGGGCCCAGGATATTAATGCACCACTTCCAGGGACGATCACCGCGCTCAACCCGGGTGGCACACGCCCGTTTGGCAACATTGGTGACATTTACGAGTATCAGGCCAACGGACGTTTTGATCAGAATCAAATGTTCATCGCGGTGAATAGCCGGTTTAGCAGAAATTTCTCGTTCAATGCGAGTTACTCTTTAAGCAAGACAGAGAACGATACTGATGGTCAGGGCAGTGGCCTGTTTTCGGCCAACCCTTATGACACTACGGGGGAATATGGACGAGCGGCGTTCGACGTTCGGCATCGCTTCAATTTCTTCGGCACGATCAACCTGCCGTGGTGGAAGGTAAGCTTGAACCCGTTCGTGACCGCTGCGTCTGGACGTCCCTACAACATCGTCACGGGCCAGGACACGAATCTTGATCGGCAGTTTACCGAACGACCTTCATTCGCGCCGGCAAACGCAGTGTGCGGAGGCGATATCATCTGCACGCCTTTCGGAAACTTCAATCGCAACCCGCTACCCGGAGAAGAGTTGATCCCGCGCAACTTCGGCCAGGGCCCTGGTTATTTCTCGGTTAACCTGCGTGTCAGCAAGGTCTGGAGTTTTGGGAGTATGCCTTCCGCCAATGCTGCGAATGCGGGCGGTGCTGAACGGCAAGGCGGCGGCGGGGGACGAGGAGGAGTAGCTGGCGGTACGCCACGGATTCCCGGTACTGGTGGCGGTGGCGGTGGACAGAGTGGTGGCAGCGCTCGCGGTGGGGGCGGAGGAGCTCCCGGTTTGGCTCCACCGAGCAGCGGAGCTGGAGAAGCCAAGCGTTATACGATGCAGTTTTCAATTAACTTCTCAAACATCCTGAACAAGGTGAATCTCGCAACGCCGGTGGGAAATCTCTCGTCGCCATCTTTTGGTCAAAGCCTGGCGCTCGGATTTCCGTTCGGTGGATTCGGCGGCGGCGGTGGTGGATTTGGTCCCGGTGGTAGCGCCGGCGCCGGCAACCGTCGAATATCGGCGCAGGTTCGCTTCAGCTTCTAATTATTGAATCGCTGCGTTGATCCGTTTCAGCCGCGGCTATTGTGATTTCTCTATTAAAGCCGCAACCGAAGTTTTTGAAACCTCGGTTGCGGCTTCGGCGTTTGGTCTAGTGACCACGCACGCTCGCCGAAAGGAATCCCACAAATGAATAGACTCGTCATTCTTCTGGCTCTTGTTGTCGTAACCCCAGCTAATGGCAGTCCGATGCAAGCCCAGACTGGTCCTGCGCCAGCTGCCGCGATCACTGCAGCTACTTCTCCCATGGATCTGGCACGCGCTGCTTACAAAGCGCAGGGCGGAGAGAAACTCAAAGCCGTGAAGAACATGGTCTTGAGAGGTTCGGTCGATCTGTTTGGACCTAACTCCACCCAAGCCATCCCCGGAGGATTTTCGCTCGTGTTGGCAGGCGAGAAGATTCGACTCGAAGTTGACGCACGCCCCATATTTTCTTTCAAACAAATCTTCGACGGACAGCGCGCCTATAGCTCGATGCCCGGAGCTGATCTGCCTCCGGCAAATGCACTCTTTGTTTTGACCCACTTTGACCAGGCGGGTTACACAGTTAGTGCGATACCCGATCTGAAAAAGTTGCGCGGGTTTCGGATAGCGGACAGCAAGAATAGCGTGATCGACTATTACGTTGATCCCGCGACCGGTCGCGTAATGAGCTTCCTCATCCCATTCGGCAACTATACCTTTGGTACCGAGAACAAGAAGTTCAAAGAGATCGATGGTGTGCTGGTGCCGTCAAGCTTTACGCAAAGGTTGGAAATGTCACAAGGCGCGTTCTTCGCCGACTTCAAGGCCACCGACATCAAGCTGAATCAAGCCTTCGGTGATGACGTATTTGCGATCCCGCAGTAACGACCCAGAGTCATCGTCAGACTGATCACGCGTCCAGAGGACTCCGCACTCCCCTGCCGCCTCTATTCAGCACATGGGTATAGATCATCGTGGTGCGCACGTCTTTATGGCCCAGCAGTTCCTGCACGGTTCGGATGTCGTAACCGTCTTCAAGCAAGTGAGTAGCAAAAGTATGACGGAAGGCATGACAGCTTACCGGCTTGTGTAATCCGCAGTTGTGCGCCGCCCGGCGTACCGCTTTTTGCAGTACCCACGCTCCGATGTGATGTCGCCGAATAGTTGCGGACAAAGGATCGCGGCTTCGCGTGGCAGCGGGAAAGGCGTACTGCCAGGCCCATTCCCGATCAGCATTCTTATATTTCTGCGCCAACGCAAAAGGCAGATACACCTTACCAAAACCATCTATCAGATCTCTGTCGTGGATAGTCCTGGCATGGGCCAGTTGAGCGCGCAAAGGCGCTACGAGCGAATCTGGCAGAATTGTGACGCGGTCTCTATTGCCCTTGGCATCTCTCACAGTAATCTGTTTGTAGCTGAAATCGATATCCTTTACTCGCAGACCGAGGCATTCATTCAGTCGCATGCCCGTGCCATAAAGGAGACTGGCGAGCAGCCAATTCTGCTGATCGAGCTGGGCTAGCAGGGTCCTGATTTCTGGCCGGGAGAGAACAACTGGCAGTCGTGCAGAGCGTTTGGCTCGTTCGATATCGTCCATCCATGGGAGCTGTTGTTTCAGGACTCTCTTGTACAGAAACAGAAGTGCTGCAAGTGCTTGGTTCTGGGTTGAAGCCGCCACGTTACGTTGCACGGCCAGGAAGGTCAGGAACTGGCTTACTTCAGTAGCACCAAGCTCAGCCGGGTGCCGCTTGTTATGGAAAAGAATGTACTGTCTAATCCATGCCACGTAAGATTCTTCGGTTCTCAGGCTATAGTGAAGCGTGCGAATGACGTCTCGCACTTCCTGTAAGAGTTTCGGCATAGTGAGGTTCCTTGTCTTATTATCATGACTCGTTAGTTTCTAATGATCACAACTCTGTGGTTATGACCACGACTCGTTAGTTCTTATGTTCACGACTCTCAGTTTTTAGGACTACAGTCCCGACGCTCTTTGTTGTCGCATTTTATAGACTTGACTAGAATCCTCGCACCCATTCTCCTAACACCTCTCTTTGGAGTCTTAGCTTGGATTTTTGCAAGCCTAACGGTATTAGGTGGCACTCGGTCGTGTTGCAACACGACTGGAAGTGATCTAATTAATAGTTAGGTTGCTACTACCCGCGTATCTGAAAAAGCATGAAATGTTCAACCACTTATTTGACCTGCACACTGCTTCTATTATCCTGCTTTGCCTCATCCTGTGGGGAAGGGCTTGTTATCTCAATGGATGAAAATGTACCGCCCGCTTTTAAGTACAAAGGCAATTCTTGGGCAGAGTGTTGCACCAACTTGAATTTCTTTCTGGTAAAAGATGCATCTCCTGACAATACTGCTCCTGAAAAGGAGAAATATCTTTGGTGGATATGGCCGAAAGAAGGTGCGAACGGAGAATACTACAATCTACCGGCCTTCACTTATGGCAAAGTGCCCGAAGGGTGGCAACAGTCTGTTCCCGAAAGTGGCGAGCCACCACCATTAGTTGAAGGAAAGATTTATGAGGCAGGCGGTAATTTTCACAGTGGGCAAGAGGCTCATCTACGCTTTACGATTCGTAATGGTAAAGCTGTAAGATTGCCATGAAATAATTGGCGGAGGTTGAATAGTTATCAAAAGGCGCAACCTAACGTATTAAGAATTAGTGTGGGGCGGTGAGGAGAGGCAAGCGAGGGGAGAGAGAAGGAGCCGCCACACAATTCTGTGTTGGACTAAGCCGGGTTAGAGACTACTTGGAGTTTAAATAACGAACCGAAGCGGGCGGCGCGG
>JBGTLE010000326.1:0-3884 GCA_041744295.1 Pyrinomonadaceae bacterium
ATCAGTTCTAAGAAAAATGAAGAACTCCTGTAGCGTTCCCTTGAAACCGACCTGGTTCATTACCTTTTGCATTTCTTCGCGAATGCGGCGCACCTCACTCAATCCCTTTTCATGCACCTCTCGCGGAGTAACATTTGTCGTCGTGTATTTCCTGGTGAAGAAGGCATACATTTCCTCGCCCTGCGGCATTTGCCAGGCGCCGACCTCATCGAACGACGCGCGCAGATACTCTTCGACGAAGAACCGTTTGAATTTTGTGTAGGAGGGAATGATGTTTGCCGAGATCGCGTTGATCGCTTCGCGCATCAGCCGTTCCTGTTCATTAACAGGAATGCTCGAAGGGAACTGTTTGAAAGGCTTGTAATACAAACTCTGATCGGGATTGGCGACGATTTGCTTGTCAATCTGCGCCGGAACGCGGTTCATGATCACTTTCGGCAGCAGTACGCGGGCCTTAATGCCCTCGCGCATCAAAGCCATCGTCTGATCCATGTAGGCTGGGAAGCTCTTGAGGCGCGCGATCCAGTCCTCGTAATCCTTGACCGTCTGAAAGCGCAATGAATCGGCGAGTTCATTCTCAGACTGGATACCACCGCGTTGGTTGAGCGGCGCCAGATACCACTGGAATTTGTACTCTTCGATGCCGGTCTCGTAGTTCTTCTTGAAAAGATCGTAGTTCAACTGATCCTGGGGCGAGAGCTTGCCACGGTCAATTCGCCCCAGTTGTTCAACGACCGCGAGGCTATGCTCATGCCGACTCTTGATTGCCTCCATGCTGACCTCGGGCCAACGGTCATTCCAGCGCCGGTCGCCCAGCTGCGAGGCTCGCGTCGGGCTCTGCTCCATTTGATACTCCCACTCCCGATCGAATAGCTCGTGGAGGGCTTTCGAGGATGCGGCGTCCTGCGCAAACGCGGTGGCGCTGACGATCGCAAGTACACAGGCAACCCGTATAGAGTTAAAGAAAAGAGAACGCATCATAGCCTCCAGGTCATTTCAGAGCGGCCTTAGCCGCAAACCCAAAACCGATCCACGAAATTCCACGAAACGACACCAAAAGGCAATTTCGTGCTAGTTCGTGTGATTTCGTGGATCGTTCTTTCTTCAAAACTTTCCGCAAAGAAACAGTGGGGCAGCAGTTGTTTCGTAGTCGATTCATACGCCTTTGACTGCCAGTACCTCTCTAGCTGCTGTTCGATCTCCGTTGCAACTGATTCGACGTGGCGCTTCCAGATAGCTGAGAGTGAACCCGAGTTTCTCATAAAGACTCACAATTCGGGGAGTGGCCTGATTCGACAAAACTATCGGACCGGGATGCGCGGCAAATAACTCAGCGGTGCGCACCTGGTCATCCCAGGAGAAACCGCCGGCGCTATAGGTGGTGAATTCGACGTCATACGGCGGATCTGCGTAGATGAAGTCATCCCTTTCGAGTGGCATTGCTTCCAGATCCTGGCTCATAAACTTCCAGCTCGCAAAGAGTCTTTGGTACTGGTGGAAATCTGAAACGTAGTTGATCTTCTTGTAAGTTCCGAAGGGCACATTGAATTCGCCACTCTGATTAAAACGGCAAAGACCATTGAAACAAGTGCGATTCAGGAAGTAGAAGAGTTGGGCCGCCGATGGGGTTTGGTCTTTGCCCTGTTGGATCATTCGATTAAACCGATCACGTTGGGCGTAGAAGAGTTGCTCATCATTAGCCATCTTAATCGTGACTTTAAGACCATGCTGAACCTGGGAATAAAAGTTGATCAGGTGCGGATTTATATCGTTGAGCAGAGCGCGCTCTGGCTGAAGTCCGAGAGCCATCGCGAGCCCGCCACAAAAGGGTTCGACGTAGCGCCTCTTGCGGTTCTGTTCCCAGATACTTGCGACCTGCGGCACCAGCCAGCGCTTGCCTCCGGCCCACTTCAAAGGCGGATTCAATACGATCTCTTCATGGCGCCGTCGGTCAAGCGAAGAATTTTGCAAGCCCGCTTTAGCTGGCCCTTGCAGATCAATCGATTCCAGCTTAGATGCAAAGGACGACTTCATTTCAGTTGGTGGTGTCAGAGTCTAAAAATAACTGTAAGAAAGGTGCTTTGAGTTCGTGATGTTTCGTGCGATTTCGTGGATCGTCTTCCGTATGCAAAAACTCGATCCACGAAATTACACGAACTAGCACGAAAGAATTGAAGTTAAGTTTAGGTTCTCAACTGCCCTTTCCCGGACGTTCCTGGCCGTCAAACGCCAGTCGTGCCGCACCCAGGAAGCCGGCATCGTCACCGCACTCAGCACGCGTTATTTTTACGGTCTTCGCCGGAAGCGGAAACGCCCGCTCGAGCACTTGCTGGCGCATGTGCTGTTCAAAGAGTTCCCAGCCATTTGCCAGTCCTCCGCCAATAATAATAATTTCCGGATTGAGCAGGTTAACCAGGCTGGCAAGGCCGATCCCTAAATACACACCCATTCGTCTGAAGACCTCGAGAGCTAGTTTATCGCCTTTCACTCCGGCTTCGTAGATTGCTTTCGAAGTAAGATCTTCGCTTGTTTGAAGTATCGAATCTGGATAGCGGGCCAGGGCTTCATGCGTCATTCGAACAATTGCCGTGGCCGAGGAGTAGACTTCCAAACAGCCGCGGCTGCCACAACCGCAAGGAACGCCGCCAAAGGGATCCACGCCCAAGTGTCCTATTTCCGCCGCCGAACCGTTCGCGCCGCGCCAGAGTTTTCCATCCAGAATAATGCCGCCGCCGACTCCGGTTCCCAGTGTCACACAGACGATGCTGCTATAGCCTCGGCCTGCACCCTGCCACATCTCACCTATAGCGGCAGCGTTCGCATCGTTCTCAAGTATTGCCGGACACTTTAGTTCGCTCTCCAGGGCCGCCCCAAGTCGAAAGCCATCAAGACAGGGTACGTTTGGCGCTTTGACCACCACGCCGTTCTTAATGTCAACGGTTCCGGGAACGGCGATCGAGATAGCCGAAATCTGTCCGCCTCTCGCAGCAGTCTGGCGCTCGCCTTTGTGGGCAGCATCAACTAAGGCGTGCACGATCTCATCCGGCTTTTCTGACTTAGGTGTTGGTTGTTTGAGGCGGTAATGTATTGTTCCGTCGCAGCCAACCACAGCGACCCGAAGATGTGTCCCTCCCAAATCAACAGCAAATATGAGATTCGATTGTGAAGCTGATTTATTGGAAGCAGACATAGTCATCTGGTGCTCTGAACTTGGTGCTTCGTACTTAATGCTTTGAACTTGGTGTTTTGAACTTAGTGCTTTGAACTTGGTGCTTTGAACTTGGTGCTTTGAACTTGTGCTTTGTACTTAGTGCTTTGTACTTAGTGCTTTGTACTTGGTCCTTTGTACTCTTGTCTTATGCTTTTGATCTCAGATCTGAAATTTCAGATCTCAGATCCTTTAAGTCGAAAGCACCAAGTTCAAAGCACTAAGCACAAAGCGCAAAGTACAAACCTCAGACCCACCCTTTATGGCAACGGACGACGAAACATGCGATAGCCCCAGGCCTCCAGCGAGAGCGCCGGGAGGCCAACGTTGCGCTTCCTCACTCTCGGTTCGGGTGCAGGCGCATCAGGCGGCAGCGGCGGTCCGACATCCGGCGTAATATCCACATAACCTGTCACGCCCGCTGTCTCAACCGAACCAAAGAAAGGGGTACTTGAAAGATTTATCGCCACCAACAGCTCTTCATTATTTGTGCGACGTGAATAGGTCAACACACGGTTTTCGTCAGAGTTGCGTAACCATTCCAGCGAACCTCGTCTCGCCGCGGAGCTTTCACGTCTGAGCGTCATGATCTGTTTATAGAAACGCGGAAACTCGGGCCGGCGCTCGGCTATGGGCCAGAAGACGGGTAACTTCTCAAAGAGCGCCGGGGCCCCCG
>JBGTLE010000327.1:0-3425 GCA_041744295.1 Pyrinomonadaceae bacterium
GAGACTGCGCGATGATCTCATTAACGGACTTACCCTCATACTTCAAGGACGTGCCAAAATCAAAACGAAAAATTTGGCCCATTGTCTTGAGATACTGTTCATGCCAGGGTCTGTCCAGACCATACTTTTCGCGAATGTTCAGTTCGATTGCTTCGGGGAGGGCCTTATCACTGGTGTAGAAGTTGCCCGGGGCCAGCCGGATCAGTCCCCACGTTATGGTAATCACAACGAGGATCGTCGGGATGGTAATTATCAGACGTCGAATAATGAAGCGAAGCATTCTTCTTATTGCCAATTGCCAAATGCCGATTGCCGATTGGAGTGGACTTGGGATCCCTCGCTCCCTATACCTCGAGAGGCCAGGTCAATTAACCAAAACCTCGTTTCTTTGAATCGGCAATCGGCAATTGGCAATCGGCAATGAATTTAGTCCGTCAAGCTGGGAGTGCCGTAATCCCACTTGGCAGGGTCGCGCTCTATATATACAAACTTCCACGCGAAGAGACACGCTGGATTCGGGTATAGGCCTTTAACGTAAGGCTTCTTGACCCAGTTCACTGCGGGAGTCTCGATCGGGATCACGGGCTGCGCGTCCAACATGTATTTCTCAGCCTGGGCCAGTAACGCATAACGCTTCTGGGCATCGATTGTGTGGTTCGCTTCGTCGAGCAGATCTACGTATTTCTGATCCCACCAACCGGTTCCATTGTCGAAGCCGCGGGTTCGAAAGAGATTTAAAAAGGTAGTCGGGTCCATGTAGTCAGCACCCCAGGCACCAAACGCTAAGCCTTTGTAGTCAAGTTTGGCGCGCGCGGCCATAAAGGTCTTGGATTCCATACTGCGCAGCATGACAGTGATCCCAAGGTTCTGCTTCCACTGAGCCTGCATGAACTCCCCCATAGCTCTGTTCGCCGAGTGAGTACCCAGAGTAAAGCTGACCTCTTGAGCGGGGAACTTCTCGCACTCGAAGGTCCCATCTGGCTTCTGGGTCACAGGATAACCCGCCTCGCCTAATAACCGTCGCGCCACCACCGGATCGAAGCCCTCACCTTCCGGTTGTGGATAGCCAACAAAAATACCCTCGGGCGTAAAGGCAGACAGCGGCTTCGTGATCCTCCTGGCCTTTGAATAATTGACCTTGTCGATGGACATGTTGAACGCCCTGCGAACTCTGAGGTCGTTCATTGGCGGTTGAGTTACATTGATAAGAATGTAGGTAATCGTCGCCTCGGCGGCGTCCATGTAATCCTTCTTCGGACGGACGACGTCCAGCCAGGCATTGGGCACGGAGTGGTTCACGACCGCGTCTGCCGAACCCACTTTATACAGATTCATCGTGGTGGGATGATCGGTGGACACATAAAAATGGATCTCATCAAGACGGACGTTTGCAGCATCCCAGTACATTGGGTTGCGCACGACCACCAGTTCACTGTATGGCGTCCATGATTTCAACTTGAAGGCGCCACTGGTTACGATATTTGCCGCGTCGGTCCACTTCGCACCGTATTTCTCGACCACTTTTCGTGGAACCAGACGAAAGAGCTGATGGGCTACGAGTTCAGTAAAGTAAGGCACGGATTCAGAAAGCGAGATACGCACTGTGTAGTCATCAACTGGCTCGACGCCCAAATCCTCAGCCTTTACCTTTACCAGTTCCTTATCAGCGACCGCAGCCCGCAGTTTGGGATTGCTTTCGAGTAAGTCGTTGCGAGCCTTCTCCGCGCCGGGAAGGACAAGCCTTTCAGGCGAATGCATGAACTGGTGAAAATGTGTGTCGGGATCCGGCGTCAGCTCGGCAGCTGTTGGTTCATATTCCCCTCCATTCGTCACCAGGGGCTTCTCGCTAAGCGGTTCCACACGCGGCCCGTCGCCGATAAAGTCCTTTTCTAAAAGAAACTGATTGCTGGCAGGGTCACGGACAAACAGGGCGCCCGCATTAAAAGCCTGAGCATACCTAATGGGATAAGCCAACCCTGCCGAACGCGATTCAACTTCCGGAGCAAGAGATCGTCGGATGCTGTAGACAAAATCGTGAGCGTTGATCGGTTCGCCATTAGACCAGCGAGCGTTCGTGCGCAAGTGAAAGACAAATTCCGATGAGTCGTTGTTCACATCCCAACGCTCGGCTATAGCGGGAATCGCATCGAGAGACTTCGGATCGTACTCGACAAGACCTTCGTAGAGTGCCATGTAAATACGCGCCTCGAGCTGACCGGAACTGATCGCAGGATCAATCGACTCCGGCTCGCCGCCGTTTACATATCGCAGGACGTTGCGCTCCGGTGGAACTGTTCGACCGAAGAACTCTTCATTTGTGGCCGACACTCGACACGAGATCGCGGTAAAAAGGAGGGCGCCGGCGACAACTACGGCGATGGCTTGTTTGACGTAGACGTGAACCATTTATTCCTTCCTCCGGCCGCACATTTTCCATATATCAGTGGAATCTCTATTCGCGATTGCAAAAACTAGTCTAAGCTTCATCTGATTTTCAACGATTCAAGCCGGCAGTTCTTGTTCCCTGCCAATTCGTGTCGATGCGCACGTGCTTCAGCGATGGCATATCCAGAACGTTCGAGTCGAACCCGGACACGTAAGGCTTCACCAGGGCGTATGAAGATGCAAAATATAATGGAATTGCTCTCAATTCATTAAGAGCCTCGTTCTCTGACTGGATTATTGGTTGGGTCCGCGTCTTCTTTTCCGCTGAACGCTCGACATTTGCTCCAGTAGAACTATTCGCCGACACGGCAGGCTGCTCCGTGACATCGGATTCAGCCGACTGCGAGTCCCGAAACAGCGCGCGAATATTGGTTAACTCATCCGTTGTTTGCATGACCATTCCCCGCCGCACAACATCATAGTCTCCCGCCCTAATTGCCGCCTCATACTCATTCCAGGGTTTGATAGTTATTTCGGTTTCGATATTCAGTACGCTTCGCCACATCGAGGCAATCGATTGTGCCACCAGCCGCTGCTGCTCGTTGCGATTTATCAGCAACTTCACCGTAGGAAGCCCTTCTCCATCTGGAAAACCTGCTTCGTCGAGCAACTGCCGGGCGCGCTCAATATCTTTTTCCAACAAGTCGGCCTTTCCTACCACCTCTTTGGAACCGGACATGGCATCAGGCAGAAACTTCTTCGCAGGTTCAGTCGCTCCTCCCAACTCGTCCCGAGACAGACGATCCCGATCGATGGCGATCGCCAGAGCTTCGCGTACGCGCACATCATCAAACGGCTCACGCGACAGATTAAAGCTGTAATAAGTCAGCGCGCCGTAAGTCTCCCGCCTGAAATCCTTGTAAGGCGCCAGGAGTTTAAGGGCCAACGGCTCGAAAGCGGAGTTTGTAACCGCATCAACTTCACCCGATCGGTACGCCGTGAGCGCGGCTTCCGCGTTCTTTGCTCCTACGAACTCGACG
>JBGTLE010000328.1:0-9205 GCA_041744295.1 Pyrinomonadaceae bacterium
TTCCCAAGCTGAAAGTTGCGAGTTCGATCCTCGTCGCCCGCTCCAATTTAGACCTGTACAATGCTGGCCCACACAGTTCAGGAGCGCTCCACTTCATCGCCTATTTTGAAACAGCTCCATTGTGGATTCGATTTCAACCAGCCCTCAGCATGAGCGCAGCGGAGGACTACTGCAGAAATAAAGCGCGACAGGTGCTGGCCGATCTATACTCTGCTGGTTAAAATTGATCTACAATCCGTTGGCCGCCCCGCCCGGAATCCACTCAGCCCAAATTTGAGTTTAGCTTGGGAAACGTTGAGGCTTCCGACTGCCTGAGCGCAACTCATATAGTAAGGAACAGTCGGATGTTCAGACGACGTTGGTCGAACGGAGACGGTTCATAAACTGACATTCCGAAGGTAAGAAAGTCTTTGCAATGAGCACTGAGAAAGCCAAAGTCCTGATCATTGATGACGACGACCAGATCAGGAGTCTGCTGGGTAATATTCTGAGTCCGAGTTACGACTGCACGGCCGTTGCCTCTGCCGAAGAGGCGTTGTCGAAGCTGCTCGACAACGAGTTTGATCTCATCTTCAGCGACATCAACATGGGCGGCATGGGCGGACTCGACCTGGTGCCTCGCATTTTGAAAGAGAAGCCAGATGCCGTGGTCGTCATGATTAGCGGCGAACAGACGATCGAAACCGCGATCGAGGCCATGCGTGTTGGCGCCTTTGACTATGTCTCAAAGCCCATCGACGTTCGTCATGTGGAAGCCGCTGCAAAGCGGGCGTTGAACCATGCGCGGTTGCTAAAAGAGAAGCAACGATACAAAGAGCAGCTTGAGGATTTGCTCCGCGAGCGAACCGCACAAGTGAATCGGCTGGCGTACTACGACACGACCACTGAACTGCCCAATCGCGCACTCTTCGAAGATCGACTGGAGAAAGCCTTAACGGTTGCGCAACGTCCGCCTCAGACCGTGGGCGTTCTGTTTCTCGCGCTGGATCAGTTCAAGAAAGTGAACGACTCGTTGGGCCACGATCGCGGCGATTGGCTGCTCAAGGCCGTCGCCGACCGTTTGCAAACCTGCATCAGCGAGCGCGAAACAGTGGCGCGCTTTGCCGGCGACGAGTTCGCAATGCTGCTCAACGACGTGGCTGGTACGAAGGACGTCGTACAGACGATCGGAACGATCTCAGAAGCGCTGCGCACCTCTTTCAACATCGACGGACACGAAGTCTTTGTAACTGCCAGCGTCGGCGCAAGCTTATTTCCATTTGACGGCACTGACTGCCAATCCCTGCTTAAGAACGCCGGGTCCGCACTCTATCGAGCCAAAACGTCGGGCGGAAACAACTATCAGTTCTTTACCGCGGACATGCATGCGCAGGCGTCCACGCGCCTGTCACTGGAGGCAAGTCTGCGGCGGGCGATCGAGAACGAAGAGTTCGTGTTGTATTACCAGCCACGCATTGCGATCGATTCCCTGAAAATTGTCGGTGTTGAAGCGCTGGTGAGATGGCGACATCCACAACTCGGTTTGGTTTCGCCGGCTGAGTTTATTCCGTTGGCAGAGGACACTGGTCTCATTGTGCCGATTGGTGAGTGGGTGTTGCGAACCGCTTGCAGGCAGAACCGGGAATGGCAGGACAACGGGCTCACGCCTTTCCGAGTTGCGGTGAACCTCAGTGCCCGGCAGTTTCAACAGCAGAACATTGACAAGGTAATCGTGCAGATACTGAACGAAGAGCGTCTCTCTCCTGAACATCTGGAGCTCGAACTCACGGAAAGCTCGATCATGAGCAATGCTGAGTTCGCTATCGGCGTGCTTACCGGCTTGAAGCAGATGGGCGTGAAGATTTCGGTCGACGATTTCGGCACCGGGTTCTCTTCGTTGAGTTATCTCAAACGCTTACCGCTGGACGCGCTGAAGATTGATCAGTCTTTTGTGAGAGACGCAACGACTGACCCCGACGACGCGGCACTGGTGATGGCGGTGATCACTTTGGGCCATAACCTGCATTTGAAAGTCGTGGCGGAAGGTGTGGAGACCCAGGAGCAGTTAAGATTTTTGCAGCTGCTGCGTTGTGACGAAATTCAGGGTTTCCTATTCAGCCGCCCGCTGCCGGCCGAAGAACTGGTCGAGTTATTCGCTCTCGAAAACGGTTTACCAGACGGCAGCTGGCGACGCGCCTTGCCGTAGGGGTTCAAAGCAGGAAAGTCAGTACCGAAACGCGGTAGCGGCGGGTTGTGATTTACCCGACGCTTGCTACCGCGTTTCGGTACTGACTTCATGCCAGCGCTTCAACAGCGAGGCTTAGCTACTGTTTATACTCAAATCGCGCCACGTCCGACTCACCGAGAATAACAACGTCGCCCGGTTGAAGTGCCATTTCCGTAACGCGCTGCGATTTCGGATCGTTCACGAACGTTCCGTTGCGCGAGCCCTCATCTCGAATTGTCACCCTGCCGTCGACTCCGCCGATCCATAGATGCCGCTTGGAAATACGCGGGTCCGGTAAAACAATCTGCGCACTGGAACTGTCGCGACCGATGAATGAGCCATCGGGTTTGATTTCGAACTGCTGCCCGGACAGAACTCCGGATACGAATCTGATCGAGCCATAGCTGATCGGCGCCGTATCGATCTCCGGATTGATGGCGATGGTCCGCGAAAGGTCAACGGTCATGCCGTGATCGTTTCCGGCCGTGATGATCTCCGGCATCGCAGGCGGTTTGGGACTGGGTGTCGGCGTGTAAGCAGGCATCGGCGAATACTGGGGGGACGGTGTTTCGGCGCGCGCTGGCGATGACGCGCCCATTCCGGGACCCTTTGCCGAAGAGGTCGCGGGGCCGCCGGCAGTTGGGCTCTTCTTCTTGCGGCGAACAATGAACAGGATCACGCCGCCGATCACTATCAGACCAACGACCAGCAATAGGATTACCACGATGATCGCGACGATGGTCCCTGTCCCCGGCATACTGGATTTTTCCTTTCCTTCCGAAATCCCCTGCTGACTGGCTTGGATCAGTCTTGAAACTTCCGAATGCTCGGGGAACATCCGCTTAACTTCTTCGAATTTCGGGATTGCTTTCGAATATTGCTGGTCCCAATAGAGTTCCAGTCCTTCGCGATAAGCCTGATCTGCCGGTCCCAGTTGGTTGGCGGCGCCAGCGGCTTTCACAAACTCCTGCACGGTGCTCGACGGCACGACGAAAACGAAGCCCGAGACCTCCTGGTTGTTCACGCGGTCACCGCCGAACGTAAGCAAACCAATTACCTCGCCCGCGTCCGAAAGAACAGGCCCACCGGAATTTCCGTGCGTTGCCGGCGCGCTCACTTGCAGAATCGGCGCCCCACTCGCTGATTTCTTGCTGGCTGAAACTTTGCCGTCTGTGATTGAGGCTTCGAGCGCCGACTTTGAGTCGAGCAATCCACTGTCAAAGGTGTCGGCGGCACCTGGATAACCGAGCACAGTTACATGGTCCTGTAACTTGATCTTGTCTGAGTCGCCGAGCAGAAGCACTGGGGCATTCTTAACTTCGATCTTCACGACGGCGACGTCCTTGCCCTGGCCGGTCGGGGCGCCATACTGTTTTTCCTCAAACTCATAGACACTGCCGTCCGGAATAATCACATGGTGATAAATCTTCATTCCGGTGAGCCGTGAATAGTTCCTAACGAACACAACGTTGTCTTGAGTGAGATTTTTCGGATCGACGTTGTAGTCTCGCGCAACCTGCTGAAGAAGCTGATAAAACAAGATATCCCGCCCCGCCTCTTCACCCTTGGTGTTGATGTCGTGAAACGTGCTCACCACGTGAGCATTCGTCACAATGTAGCCATTCGAGTTGATGAAGAAACCTGAGCCGAGGGAGATATAGGAGACGTTGTAAGTCTTGGGTTCGCGTTTAGGGGGAGCGAAGTAATAAGTGCCGGCCACACCGTCCAGCAGTCTTACGACGGACGGTTTGCTGAACATAGACAGCCGTTCGCCATCAGTAACCGCGCTCACAACGTAGTCTTTCTGAGTGGGCAGTAGAGCTGCGACGAGCAGCAGCGTGGCTAAAGCTACGATACAGAGTCTGCGCATTTATATTGCTCCTTGGGGAATCCTCGAGATGGGCACCCTTTGTTCTCTTTTCGGAAATTAGACTGAGACCAATCAAAGGCCGGTCTGTGAATTGTCATGAAATGTGCAGGATGGAACCGTTAACCCGGTGCGTTGCGACGACAGTCGCAGTTATTTCAAAACTAACCAAGTAACGTGCTTCTAGTCGAATTCGTTGGGAAAGTCAATCGGAAATACTTTTTCGACTGTTTAGTTTCACGCCAAACCGCAGGAAAACGCAAGCCCCAAAACGAACCCAATCGACACGCAAAACTTTTCCTAACCGAAGATAAAATGAGCAATCCGAAACCGCAAGCGACAGCGACCGGTCGTCGCCGAAGATTCCACTTGCAATGAACACTTTCTGTTAAACCCGTCGACAATCTGCCGTGTGATCGACCCGGTCGCGGTCGCTTGCGGTTCTGATTGTGACTCGTACTGTAATTGAACGGCTTCAAACTGATTGGCGTACGCTTTAGCATCGGAGTTTCCACTGTGCCCGGCTTTTGCAGTCTGATCAGCGCACTGTTTTCCCTCGCTATGGTGGCACGTTGGTTGCGGAAAAGACCTCGAAATCATTTGAGGAGGGACAACAGCCACATGAAGTTTCTTGGAGCCCTGGCAATAGCAGCGTTGGTTACATTTGCTGCCGGTTGTAACAAAGCGGAAGGAACCGCCAACGACAACCTAAACGCAAATGCCGACATGGCAAATACCACCACCACCCGCACAGGTCCTGACAATTCGGAAATCACTACCACGACTGATGCCAATGGTGTCAAAACGGAAACCCGGGTCTTTCGAAACAACCCACGCGTCTCTCGCGTTGTGGTAACAACGCGGAGCGGAAATCGAACCGTGCGTGCGTATTCACCGACCGGCGAAGAGAAGGAAGTCAACGATGTCGGTGACGCCTTGGAAGCAACTGGCGAAAAGATCGCGCAGGCGGCTAACTTCGTTGCTGACAAAGTGGAGGATGTGCCCGGCGCAGCGAAAAAGGGCGCAGAGGAAGTGGCCGACAAAGCTGAAGATGTAGCTGGCAAGACGGCCAAGGGTGCGAAGACAGTGGGTAAGAAAACTGTTGAAGGCGCCAAGAAAGCCGGCAGCAAGATCAAGGATGCAGTGACTCCATAACAGTTCCCCAGCAGCGGTCAGGGAAAGGGCGGTCTTTCGGGGCCGCTCTTTTTTTTGAGTTTCAGGGCCCAGAGTGTCATGGTCTCAAGTCTCAGGTCTCAGGTCTCAGGTCTCAAGTCTCAAGTCTCAAGGTATCAAGGTCTCAAGGTCTCAAGTCTCAAGTTGCAATAGGTTCGCATTCAAGTTCTGAGATTTCTGAGAAATCAAACTTCAGCTCTGATCTTTCAGAACCGCACCCAACGACGTGGGATGCCTGAGACCTAAGACCTGAGACCTGAGACCGACTCCCTCGATGTTATACTCACCTCTAGATTCATGATTGAAGGAGTAGTTATGGGAGACACTTCGCGGTTCACGATTATTTGTCCCTGTTGCGAGGCCACGCTGACCATCGATTCACAGACGGGCGCACTCTTGTCCCATGAGGAGAAAGCGAAGCCACTCGCTTCCTTTGAAGACATGGTTAAAGGGCTCGACAAGCAAAAGCAGCAACGAGAGCAGATCTTTGCCCAGGAACTAAACTCAATGAAAGATCGTGATCGCATCCTCGAAGAGAAATTTCAGGAAGCGATGAAGCGAGCAGAGAAGGACAAAGACAAGCCCTACCTGAACCCGATGGATATCGATTAGAAACCTTTTTGGCCTCGTCAACGAAGCAACAGACGCCGGTCTGCAATCATCGAAATCGCCGGTAAGAATTCCCATCCGTCCGTTTTTCTGGAGCAATATACGATGCAATGGAAATCTAAGACGCTCGTTATGATCCTCGCGCTGCTGGCGTTGTCCGGCTCAATGGTGACCAATGCCCACGCGCAAGTCGCAATGCCCCGACTCGATTTTCGAGATCGCAAGTTAACCAATGGCCTGCGCGTGATTTCGCTTGAAGATCATTCGAGCCCCACTGTTTCTATCCAGGTCTGGTACAAAGTTGGCTCGAAGGATGATCCCGAGGGCCGCAGTGGTTTTGCACATCTCTTCGAACACATGATGTTCAAGAGCACGCGCAACATGAAAGACGAGATGATGGACCGGCTGACTGAAGACGTCGGCGGCTTTAACAACGCTTCTACCTGGGATGACTACACGAACTACTTCGAGGTTGTGCCATCAAACTACCTCGAAACTTTGCTGTGGGCCGAGGCCGATCGCATGGCTTCGCTAACTGTTGATGAAAAGAACTTCAATTCCGAACGCGCGGTCGTGCAGGAGGAGTTTCGCGCACGGATTCTGGCGCCGCCTTATGGCCGGCTATTTTATGCCATTGAAAAACGATCGTTCACCACGCATCCGTATCGCCGTCCCGGCATTGGCAGTCTCGAAGAACTGGATGCAGCCACCATCGCGGACGTTAAGGCTTTCTTCAAGACTTTTTATCGACCAGATAACGCAACGCTAATTGTCGTCGGCGATTTTGACACCAAGCAGCTAGACGGATGGGTTGATAAATACTTCGGCCGCGTTCCGAAACCTGATCAACCGCTGCCGCGCGTGACAGTGAAAGAGCCGGCCCGCACGGCTGAAAAGCGTTTTACTGAAACTGGGCCAAACGTACCGTTACCCGCCGTCGCTATTACTTACCTCGCGCCGCCGGTGGCCAGCGACGATGCGTATGCGCTGCGAGTTGCGGAATCAATTCTCGGTAATGGCGAGTCTTCTCGCTTGTACCAGTCGCTCGTCTATAAACAGCAGGTGGCGGCTCAGGCCTTTGCCCAGGCGGATCTGCGTGAAGACAATGGGCTCTTCATTTTCGGTGCGATTCTGGCCAGCGAGAAACTGCCGGCAGAAGCTGAAAAGGCATTGTTGGCGGAATTGAAACGCGTTCAGGATGAACCGGTAACTCCGGCGGAGCTCGAAAAGGCCAAGAGCCAGTTGCTGACTAACATCATCAGAGAGCGTGAGACGAGTAACGGCAAGGCGGATGCGCTTGGCCGCGCCGTGATCCTGTTGGGCGACGCGCAACGTGTGAATACAGACGTTGCCAAACTTCAGTCCGTTTCTGCCGCCGACGTGCAACGAGTGATGAAGAAGTATTTCACGGACACCAACCGCGTAGTCATTACCTATCAAGCCGAAGCGGCTAAAGAAAAACCCGCTACGACGGGCGCGGCAAAGGGAGGAAGCAAATGACTTCAACTACCGTGAACACGGTCAAACGCCTTTCTCGTGCACTGCTGCTGCTGATTCTGCCGATCGCCGGTCTGGCCCAGACGCCGTCGCCCGCACCGCAGGAAACGCCGCCACCGCCTGCCACGCCCAGATCAGTTACGGTACCGAAGCCTGTTGAGCTGAATCTGAAAAACGGGTTGCGTCTGATTGTGATCGAGGATCACGACATGCCGCTCGTGTCCGCTCAACTGCTGGTGAAGAACGGTGGGGAAGTCGATCCCGCCAACTTGAGCGGCCTCGCAGACATGACGGCGTCGTTGTTGACGAAGGGCACCAAAACTCGCAGCGCGCCGCAAATTGCTGAACAGATTGAGGCGCTTGGCGGGACTATCAACTCGGGGGCGGGGTGGGACGCATCGCGGGCGGCGATCAATGTTATGTCGTCGAAGTTTGAACCGGCGCTGGTGATTCTGGCCGACGTAGTTCGCAATCCGGTTTTTGCCGCGGAAGAGATCGAGCGGTTGCGGCAACAGTATCTTGATGGCTTGAGTGTCTCGATGAACGATCCCGGCACGCTGGCTGGGTTCGTTGCCTCGAGAGTTGTGTTTGGGGACGCTGCCTATGGTCATCCTCTGTCGGGCACGACGAAGTCCATCGCGGAAATTAAGCGAGACGATATCGCGGCCCTGCATGGAAAGTTTTATCGACCCGACAACTCGGTGCTGGTAGTTGGCGGGGACATCAAAGCAGCAGATGCATTCAAGCTGGCCGAGAAGCTGTTTGGTGACTGGCCCAAGCCTGCTGCGGAAATGCCCGGTCGGGGACAAGTCGGCAAAATGGAGAACAAAGGCGAGAAGGCGCGTGTGGTGGTAGTTGATATGCCCGACGCCGGTCAGGCCGCGGTGGTGCTGGCACGAACCGGGATCAGCCGCAATGATCCGGACTATTTTCGCGGCCTCGTTACGAATGCCGTGCTGAGTGGATACTCCGGACGGTTGAATCAAGAGATTCGGATCAAACGCGGACTGAGTTATGGCGCGAGAAGTAATTTGGATGCGCGCCGCGAAGCTGGTCCGTTCGAGGCCTCGGCCCAGACGAAAAATCCCTCGGGCGCGGAAGTCGCGGCCTTGTTGGTCGGCGAACTTGGTCGCCTCTCGAGCGAGCCGATTAATGAGACCGAGTTGGTACCGCGTAAGGCCGTACTTATTGGTGGCTTCGGCCGCGCGCTGGAGACTACTGATGGGCTGGTAGGACAGATTGCCTCGCTCGCCCTGCATGGGCTTAACCTCGACGAGATCAATGGCTTTATCAAGAACGTTCAAGCGATCACGCCGGCCGACGTTCAGAAGTTTGCATCCGCGCGCCTGGATTCAAAGAACGCGAACATCATCATCGTGGGCAACGCAAAAGAGTTTCTAGCGGAACTGCGAAAGCGATACGCCGACGTAGAGGTTATCGCCTTCGCGGATCTTGATCTGGACAACGCAACCTTGAAGAAGAGTGCAGTTGGCGCCAGGCAATGATTGTAGGGGCGGCACTCCGTGGCCGCCCCTACAATCTCGCGCTGAGGGTTTTATGAAACTAAAACTTTATCTGGTGTTGCTCGTGGGCATCGTCGTGCTCTTCACAACCACGACTAGCCTCGCCCAGAGTCGTGGCGAAGAGATTGACGCGCGCTCAGACACAAGCGTTTTCATCGCCAGGCTTGGGAGCAAAGAGGCGGTCGACCGCCAGCAAGCTGCCGAAGCGTTGGCCCAACTTGCTGCCGTAGATCAGAAAAGGTTAATTGAAGGTTACCGGCTTCAGGAAAAGGACAAAAGCGTCCGGCTCGCACTCGACTGGGCGCTTTACCGAGTCGGGAAACAGGATGC
>JBGTLE010000329.1:0-6682 GCA_041744295.1 Pyrinomonadaceae bacterium
TGTTTCACCGTCGCCAGTGTTGACGAAACACTCGCGGAGCTTGAGCGACGGAAGGTAAGGATCGTGGGCGAGGCTTTCAACCTGCCTGGTATCAGCAGGCGGCTCGCATTTTTTGCGGACCCGTGGGGCAACCTGCTTGAACTCGCGCAGGTCCTGAAAGATTAGAGAGATTCCCAGATGCTGACAACGCTCGCCATTGCTAACTATCGATCGCTCAGGAATCTCATCATTCCTTTGCAGCGGCTGAACCTGATCACAGGCCCCAACGGAAGCGGCAAGTCGAGTGTCTATCGAGCGCTGCGACTCCTCGCCGAAACCGCACAGGGCGGGGTGATCCCGTCACTCGCACGCGAAGGCGGATTGCAATCGACGTTGTGGGCTGGTCCCGAAATGTTGGGGCTCTCCGTCAAGCGCGGGGATCATCCGGTTCAGGGTACGACTCGGAAAAAGCCGGTCAATTTGCGGATGGGATTTGCCAGTGACGTATTTGGCTATGCGATTGACCTCGGGCTGCCATCACGAGGGCCAGGCACAACAGCTTTCGGGCTGGATCCGGAAATTAAGCGCGAGTGCGTCTGGAATGGACCATTTTTGCGACCGGCGTCGCTACTTGTCGATCGGAAAGAGGGGATGGTGCGGGCTAAATCCGACGACGATGACTGGAAAGTGTTGTCATATCAGATGTCGAGCTTTGACAGCATGATGGCGCATCTTGCCGATCCGCGAAATGCTCCCGAGATGCTGGCGCTGAGGGAACAGATTCGTTCCTGGCGCTTCTACGATCACTTTCGTACGGACGTGGCTGCTCCGGCGCGTTTGCCGCAGATTGGCACTCACACTCCCGTACTGAGCGATGATGGATCCGACCTGGCCGCGGCGTTGCAGACAATCGTCGAAATCGGCGATGCCAACGCGTTGGACGACGCTGTCGCAGATGCGTTCTCCGGTGCGAGCATTTCAGTGGTGAATAACGAAGGGCGTTTTGAACTGGCGATGAGCCAGCATGGTCTGCTGCGACCATTGAAGGCCGCTGAATTATCAGATGGAACGATTCGTTATCTGCTTTGGATCGCCGCGCTTTTGACACCACGACCGCCCAGTCTGTTGGTCCTGAATGAGCCGGAAACAAGTTTGCATCCCGATCTCTTGCCGGCATTGGGCCGATTAATAGCGGCGGCGGCCGAGCGGTCACAGCTCTTCGTCGTAACTCATGCTCCGACGTTGATCAGCGCACTCGAGGAGCAGGATGATTGCAATTGCGTGCGGTTGCAGAAAGAGTTTGGCGAGACGAAGATTCCGGGGATTGAAGAACCGGCGTGGCGCTGGCCAGTAAGGTAGCGAACAGCAAACAGCTAACAGCAAACAGCAGACTAGCCGCGGATTAACGCGGATTACCCGGATCAGAGGGTCTCTTCTAACTGACTGATCTGCGTCATCCGCGTTAATCCGCGGCTGGTCTTCATTTTCCCAGTAATAGTGAGCCAGATCATTATCCGCCCCTACAAGACGGGATGCATGTCTCTTTACTCTTCCAGCCTCCACTCGTAAGATTGTCCGCGCACGCCGCTTCGGTTTTCAAATCACATTCGATGGGAGTCGCGCAATCATGACGTCAAAAACTGTCTTGTCGCGGATTAACTTGTCAGTTATCACGCCGCCGCTCGCGTTCGTTCTGGCTTTCATTCTCATTTCCGCTTCAAGCTACATCGTGATCGCGCAACAGGGCTCCGCGCCGCAAACATCCGCCGGCGCCGCGTCGACTCCAGCCGACAATGACTACACAAAGAAGATCCGCGAGTACACTACCGAGCCTTACTTCATGACTGAGCTCGTGGACCATCTGCCGATGTCCGACAAGGTGCCGTCACCTGACAAAGTGCTTGGTTACATCATCGGCACTCCCAACCGGCTCACCTACACGAAAGACATCCATCGCTACTACCGCGAACTGGCAAAGGCAACTGCACGCGTACGCGTGTTCACTGCTCCTGAGAAAAGCGAGGAGGGCCGCGAACAGCTTTTGATTGCCGTTGGTGAAGAAGCGACGCTCGCAAAACTCGATTGTTACAAGGAGATCACAGCCAAGCTTGCGGATCCCAGAAACACCAACGATGCAGAAGCCAAAAGCCTGATTGAAGAAGGAAAAGTTTTGTACTGGGCTTCCGGTTCGATTCACTCGCCGGAAACCGGTTCGCCGGAGATGCTCATGGAACTTACTTATCGTCTGGCTGTCGAAGAGACTCCGTTCATTCAGTCGATCCGAAAGAATGCGATTGTCCTGATTACTCCTGTACTGGAAGTAGATGGTCGGGATCGCCAGGTCGATGTTTACAACTATCGCAAGGCGAACCCGGGGAAAAACTTTCCGTCTTTGATCTACTGGGGCAAGTACGTGGCGCACGACAACAACCGCGATGGTCTGGGAATGGCGCTCGCGCTCACGCGCAACATGATGAAGACGTTTCTCGAATACCATCCCGCGATTTTGCACGACCTGCATGAATCAGTTCCTTTTCTCTACACGTCCACGGGGACGGGTCCCTATAACGCGTGGCTCGATCCGATCACAATCGACGAATGGAGTTTGCTCGCCTATCACGAAGTGGAAGAGATGACCAAGCGCGGCGTGCCCGGTGTCTGGACGCACGGGTTCTACGATGGTTGGGCGCCCAACTACATGTTCTATGTCGCGAATGGGCATAACGCGATTGGCCGCTTCTACGAGACGTTCGGCAATACGGGCGCGTTTGGCGCCGATACGATGGACCGCACCGTCAACCAGCAAGCCCAGCGCGATTGGTACCGACCCAATCCGCCGCACCCGCGCGTTAAATGGTCTTTACGCAACAACGTGAACTTGCAGCAATCGGGCGTTCTGCTCGCAATAAACTTTGTGGCGAACAACAAGGAACGTTTCCTGCAGAACTTCTATATCAAGAGCAAACGTTCGGTTGCGAAAGCCACCAATGAAGGACCCGCGGCCTACGTTATTCCGGCAAATCAGTCACGAATGGTCGAGGCTGCAGACATGGTCAACTTGCTGCGCTTGATGGGCGTGGAAATTCAACGCGCCGACAAAGAGATCTCAGTAGCAGCCCAGAAGGTTCCGGTTGGCTCTTATGTCATTCGCATGGATCAACCTTACTCGCGCATGGCAGACATGCTGTTGGACACGCAGTATTACAACGTCAACGACCCGCGTCCCTATGACGATACGGGCTGGACGCTGGGAGCGATGCGCAACGTCAAGACTGTGCGCGTCACAGACAAGTCGATCCTGCAGGCACCGATGTCGATGTTGACGAGCGATGCACGAGTAACCGGGGCGGTTACCGGTGCTGCTGATCCAGTCGCTTACGTTATCAATCACAACACGGACAACACGCTGGCTACGCTTCGCTTCCGACTTAAAGACGTGAAGATGAGCGCCGCGGAAGATACATTCAAGGTAGGTGACCAACAATTCAATGCCGGGAGTTTTATTATCAGGAAGAATGGAAATCCAGCGGACACGCGTCAGCGGCTGACGACAGCGGTGACCGAACTGGGAATCAAGGCGCTTGGGGTTGATAAGCTTCCCGAAGTAAAGACTCATGAGCTGTCGGTGCCGCGAATCGCAATTCTGCACACGTGGACCAACACGCAGAACGAAGGTTGGTATCGTATCGAGTTTGATCGACTGCAGATTCCCTATGCTTACATCTCAGATCAGGTAGTGCGAAACACGCCGAACCTGCGCGATAAGTTTGATGTGATCATTTTTCCGCCCTTGAACGGGACGGCGCAGCAGATTGTGAACGGCATACCTAAGCGCGGCGACCCGATTCCCTGGAAACACTCGGCCGTCACGCCAAACCTCGGTCAGTCGCCGGACCAAACCGATGACATGCGAGGCGGGATGGGTCTCGGTGGTGTAGTTAACCTGCAGAAATTTGTGCAGGACGGTGGCACATTCGTAGTGATCGCGAATAACTCGCGCATTCCGATCGACTTTGGCATCACCACCGGTGTAACTATTCAGGAACCGCGACTACTGCAAGCGCGCGGGTCGATCTTCAATGCGCAATTTACCGATCGCAAGAGTCCGATTGCCTACGGCTATGACGAAACCCTGCCGATCTACTTCAATCAAGCGCCGCTGTTTCAGGTAAGTACCGGAGTGCCAAGCCCCGGTGGTGGCGACGGCAGCGCCGGCACACAGCGGGCCTCAGGTCGTGGGAGCGCGACCGACCCGGATGTGATTCAGGGAATGCCCCAGCCTTCCCCCGCGCCCTCGCGCTTACCCGCGCGGCCCGGTGAGGACCAGATAACAGCTGAGCAGCGTGCTCAGCTCGGCGCCTTTTACACGCCGCCCGCGCAGCGCCCACGAGTGGTTATGCGATTTTCCGCCGACGAGAAAAACCTCTTGGTGAGTGGAATGCTTGCCGGCGCGTCGGAACTCGCAAACGCACCCGCTGTGATCGACGTGCCGGTTGGTCGTGGCCACGTCATCATGTTTGCGAACAATCCGATGTGGCGTCATCAAACGCAGGGGAGTTTCTTTCTGATCTTCAACACCGCGCTGCACTTTGATTCTCTGAATACGGAACGAGCCGTGCCGCCGGCGCGCTCGCGTGCCGGCGCAAGTGAAGACGACGCGCAGTGAGGCCGAGAAGCTCGCATGCTGGTAGAAACAAGAGCGGTTGGGTCAGCTCTGTGTTAGGAAGGTGGACCCTGTCCCCGCCTCAAGGTGGAATAATTTCAAGTCAAAGAGCCAGATTCAAATAAGGTCCAGGGCAGTTAATTTTGCTGTTGCTGAATGAGCACTGGGTAAGCGAAGCGGGGTCAGGGTCCGCTTCCTGACAGTGAGACTACGGATCAGGACTCTTACACTTCAAAGCTTTGGTTATTAACGGTCTTTCGGAAAGAGAAAATTCTCATCATGACAAACAACTCGAACGTTACTCCTGAAAGCATCCTGCAACTTGGTCTCGCCTTCATGGGCTCGAAAACGCTGCTGAGCGCAATCGAGTTGGGCGTGTTTACGGAACTCGCGAACGGCCCACTGGGGTTCGGCGAACTATCGTCGCGGCTGAATCTTCATGCGCGGTCCGCACGCGATTTCTTTGACACGCTCGTCGCTCTGAAAATGCTCGAACGCGACGGAGACGTGTACCGCAACACTGCTGAGAGCGATCATTTTCTGGTGCGCACCAAGCTGAGCTATCTCGGTGGCTTGCTTGAGATGGCAAACGAGCGTCTCTATCCGTTCTGGGGTTCGCTTACCGAAGGGCTGCGTACTGGGCAGCCGCAGAATGAAGTGAAAACTGGAGGCGCGGGACTTTTCGAAACGCTGTACGGTGATCACGAGCGCTTGCGTCTCTTCCTGGGAGCGATGACCGGTTTGAGCATGGGCGCCGCCAAAGCTATTGCCGAAAAATTCCCGTGGCAGAACTATAAGACGGTCGTAGACGTTGGCGGCGCGCAAGGTGGTTTGCTGGCCCAGATTTGCTCGGCCCATCCGCATTTGCAAGGAGTTAACTTTGATTTAACTGTGGTGGGGCCGATTTTTGAAGAGTACGTTGTGGCCAATGGTTTGGAAGAGCGGTTGGCGTTTCTGCCAGGCAATTTTTTTGAGGATGAACTTCCCGTTGCCGATGTAATCACGATGGGACACATTCTTCATGATTGGAGCCTCGACGAAAAACGAATGCTGTTGAAGAAGGCCTACGATGCGCTGCCGGAAGGCGGAGCATTGATTGTCTTTGAAGCCCTGATTGACGATGACAGACGGGAGAACGCCTTCGGCTTGCTCATGAGTCTGAACATGTTGATTGAGACGCCTGGCGGTTTCGACTACACAGGTGCTGATTGCCGAGAGTGGATGCGTGAAACCGGATTCCGGGAATCGCGAGTCGAGCATCTGATCGGACCTGATTCGATGGTGGTGGGAATTAAGTAAGGCCACCGAGACCGCGAGCGGACGAGGCCGCAAAGGTTGAATATCACGCAAGTGGAAAGTCTCATTAGAATTTAGTGAAGGCCACGATGCGGACGAGGCCGTCCGCGGTCCCAAGGCGGTCCTGGGGTCGTCCGCGGTCCGGAAGAACCTTTTTTCATTCTCGCGCACCATTTAGTGCCAACGCTGCACTATCTCGAATAAGAATTTTTCCTTCCTAATCTTCCAGCACAAAAACATAACCTAAAGATCATCTTCACTCTTGGGCCATTACTCACACTACCTCCTACGACTTTTGATAGTACTTCCCGTGGGCATAGCCTTTGCACTGCGGTAGCCCAGCCGTTTAGGCCTCGAAATAGCGACAGACAACGCGCCTGCCACTGGCCTAATCCTTCGCCAGATTGCGGAGATGTGTGCCCTCTTTCCGCCCGCGTCTGACGGTTCGGTCCATAGCACATTGATCCAAGGAGCGTGTATATGCGTTCACTCAAACCTCTCTATCTAATTCTTCTCTCTCTGCTAACGATGCTGTTAATTAGCGCCACCGTAATCGCCGATGAAGAGGAAGAGGCGGAAGACTATGACATTAAAGCTCGCGTGGTTCGTGTCAGTCTGATCAAAGGCGACGTGACTCTGAAGCGCAGCGGGAACACCGATTGGGAACGCGCGCGTTTGAACTTTCCGCTTGTTGAAGGCGACACACTGGCGACCAACCGCGCTTCCCGCGCGGAACTCCAGATC
>JBGTLE010000330.1:0-4055 GCA_041744295.1 Pyrinomonadaceae bacterium
AAATACATTAATCGTTCTTGGCAACACACCAGTTGATCCCAGGATGCTTGCCGTAACGCCGCCTGGACGAATGGATTGCACCAACTGCCGATACTCGGACGTCTCAACGAATGCGCGGCCGGTGCCACTCGTACTGCTGCGCAGGCCTTCATACGAGATAAAGAAAAACGATTTGTTCCTCCCCCAAACGGTCGATGGGCCACCTTCGCCGAACCTCGGGAAATAGAGCGGTCCCCCAACACTACCGCCGAACTGGCGAATGTAGTCGTTAACCCGCACGGTGGGAGCGCCTGGGCCATTGAATTTGTTGAAGGCGTTTTGTTTTGGAGAGTTGTATTTGATAAATGCCGAACCATGGAAATCGTTGGTCCCATCCTGGGAGACCACCTTGATTTGCGCGCCTGAGTTGCGCCCATCCTCCGCCGAATAGGTTGAAGATAAAACTCTTACTTCCTTAACTGACTCCTGATTGGGTGTGACCAGCGCTGCCCCTCCCCAGTTGAAGCTATTGACGCTAACCCCGTCGATCTGAAAATTATTACTCGAAAGGCGCTGGCCGTTTGCTGAAATCTGGACCTGGTTCTCGGTTTGAAAAATCGAATTGTTGGAACCGCCCGGGCCAGTGGTGTTTGGAAGATTGACTGCACCTCCGTTGCTACCCCGAGAGCCATCGCCGAAAACTCCTGGTGTCAGTCGAAGCAGCTCATAAGGGTCGCGACCAACCTGGGGCAGTTGTCGAATCTCTAGAGTTGTCAGTGCTCTCGAAACGTTTCCATTCTCTGTTTCCAGTGCCTGGCCCGTGACGTCGGTAACGGTTACGGTCTCAGACACTTCGCCTGTCGTCAGCATGATGTCCATGCCCTGCGCGGCTTCGGCATTTACCACCACGTCTTCCAGCAACTGCTTTTTGAAGCCCTCCTTTTCGGCACTCAAAGTGTAGTTTCCGGGTGCCAGACCGGAGATGCGGTAAAAGCCATCGCCACTCGTGGAAGTTGTTTTCACCTGGCCCGTCGCTTTGTTGGTTAGCGTAACCATAGCGTCCGGGATCAAGCCTCCCGTTGAGTCAGAGATCGTTCCCTGCACGGCTGCTGTGAATTGTCCTCGCGCCGAAGTGACGGCGACTAGAAGCAAAAGGCCGCAGGTACTGATGCGGATCAGATTCACTAATGCATGGTTCATTGCCCTGTCCTCCTGAGAAACCACTTGGATTGACTGGATAACGCTGTCGCGCCATCTGCCGAGTAGGTGTCGTAAACTTAGGGGGGGAAAAGCGAGTAAGCTTGAGACTGAAATTGAGGGGGAAGTATTTTGGTGGCTGACCGAATACTAGTCCCGAACAACCTATTTGTATACCCAGGACGCACAGCAGGTAGTGATGCAGTTTGCTTGATTTCAATTCGATCCGCTGTGATGAGGTCAGTACCACCTTGCGGTAGCGGGTGGGCTGGTGGTTGAGCTGGGCGTAAAAGCCCAAAGAACGCGTTGTTGCGCCCACCCGCTACCGCGAGGTGGTACTGACCTCATGACTCATACGAGCATTCATTTAAAGAACTCAAACTGCATCACTACCCGCACAGGCCGTACTCCTACGCGCTTCAGAATAGAAAACGGGGTATCGGGTATGTACTTTCTTAAATGCTCTGGTAAGCTCGTTGGCAACATCGGATCATTAATTATTGCCATCTAAGATGAGGACTCCGCGTGGAGTCTTCAATACGAGCTACGCCTTGGCTGCCTCAGCTTAGGTGCGCCGCCGTTAAGCAGTTTGGTCGGGGTCGAGTTCTGGATCCAGAAAATGCCGAAGGGAAGAAAACATCAATGCGACGTTCAACGATAGTAGTTTTTCTGCTTGTGGCAGCCCTGATCTCAGGTGCCTGCGTCTCAGGCACGCAGCAAACCACTGATGGTACGAAGCGAAAAAAAGGGCCTAACGAGAAGATCAAGATTGGCTTCTCGATGGATACGTTGAAAGAGGAACGCTGGCAGCGGGACAAAGACCTGGTCGAGAAACGAGCGAAAGAGGTCGGGGCCGAAGTAAACGTGCAAGTAGCAAACGGCAACGATAGCGAACAGATCAAGCAGGCCGAGAACATGTTGACGCAGGGCGTAGACGTGCTGATCGTCGCGCCGCACAACGGTGACGTCGCAGCCTCAATCGTCGAGGCCGCGCATCGGCAAGGCGTGCCGGTCATCGCGTACGACCGCTTGATCAAGAATTCTGACGTTGACCTCTATATCTCTCATCAGGTCGTGAAGATGGGCGAGATGCAGGCACAGTACCTACTGGATCACGTTGGCAAGAAGCCCGCTAACTTCGTAATTGTCGGCGGCTCGCCCACGGACAACAACGCCTTGCTGCTGCACGAAGGTCAGATGAATGTGCTCAAGCCGGCGGTTGAGCGCGGCGATGTAAAGATCGTTACCGATCAGTATGCGAAGGAATGGCAGGCGAGCGCGGCGCTGAATATCGTAGAGAACGCGCTCACTCAATCGAAGAACCAGGTTGACGCGATTGTCTGTTCGAATGATGGTACGGCCCGCGGCGCGATTCAGGCGCTGAAGGGACAGAACCTCGCCGGCAAAGTTCTGGTCTCTGGTCAGGACGCCGACCTTGCTTCCATTAAATTGATTGCCGCCGGCGATCAAACGATGACGATCTACAAGTCGATCCAACCGTTGGCGTACGGCGCGGTGGACGCGGCGGTGAAACTGGCCCGCGGCGAACAAGTCACAACCACCGACACGATCGATAACGGCTTCAAGAAAGTCCCGGCGATACTTCTCGAGCCGGTGGCCGTCGATCGCAATAACTTACTCGATACGGTTGTGAAGGACGGCTATCACAAGCTGGCGGACATTTGCGCGGATCTTCCCCCAGAAAAATGTCCAAAGTAAGAAAGTCCAAAGTCCAAAGTCCAATGTCTTCGTAAGGGCAGTGGGAAGGATGTGGTCCTAGTCGGACACGACTTGGCGACGAATCAAGAGATGGGAGAACGGAGTCAGCTTTGACAACAATTTGAGGGAAGCCTTAACACTCACGCAACTAACTCTGAACCTTACCTAGGAGGTTGCACAATGACCAAGATCGCTAGTTTTGAGGAAATCGAATCCTGGAAGTTGGCACGACGGCTCACGAAGGAGATTTACCGCCTGACCTCAGAAGGACAGTTTTCACTGGACTTTGGCCTAAAGGATCAGATTAGACGAGCCTCTGTGTCTATTTTATCCAACATCGCTGAGGGTTTTGAACGAGGTGGTGATAAGGAGTTTTCCCAGTTTCTAGCTATTGCGAAAGGATCTTGCGGTGAGCTTCGGTCTCAACTGTACGTTGCATTGGATCAGCGTTACATCGACCCAGATCGCTTTAGATCACTTTTACAACTTGCCACGGAAATCAGTCAATTGCTGTCTGGTTTAATGAGGTATCTGCGGGCTTCTGATCTCAAAGGCAGCCGATTTCGGTGACTGGCACGCACTCGTTTGGACATTGGACCTCCTTCGCTTTGACTTTGGATATTGGACCTTGGACATTCTTCTAGAAATGACAGAGATCACGAAAACGTTCCCGGGCGTTCGTGCGCTTGATGGAGTGACCTTTGATCTACATCAAGGCGAAATTCATGCGTTGGTCGGCGAGAACGGCGCCGGTAAGTCAACGCTGATGAAGGTCCTCGGCGGTGTTTATCCTTATCCGGATTACGGTGGTGAGTTGATTATCGAGGGCACGCCGCGGCGCTTTGGCGGCGTTCGTGATGCGGAGCAGGCCGGCATCGCGGTGATCTATCAGGAGCTGTCACTCATACAAGAGATGACGGTGGGTGAGAACATCTTCCTCGGTCGCGAACCTTCTCGCTGGGGCGTGATTCGCTGGGAGGAACTTTATCGCAAGGCCCATGAACTACTCGCGAAACTAAACCTCGACATTGACGCGCACACGCCCATCAAGAATCTCGGTATCGGACAGCAGCAGCTGGTTGAGATCGCGAAAGCGTTGTCACAGGAAGCTCGCATACTCGTGCTCGACGAACCCACGGCGGCGCTAACCGATGCAGAAG
>JBGTLE010000331.1:0-3941 GCA_041744295.1 Pyrinomonadaceae bacterium
CAGGCAGTGCTAAAGGCACGGCAGTATGTACGTGAAGGGCGGCGCTGGGTGGTAGATATCGACTTGGAGAAGTTCTTCGACCAAGTGAACCACGACCTTCTCATGGCGCGGTGGGCAAGGCGAATCAAAGACAAGCGAGTGCTGCGGCTAATTCGCCGTTACCTGCAAGCCGGGATGATCTCGAAGGGGCTGACGACGCAGCGACGGGAAGGAACACCGCAAGGTGGGCCACTCTCACCGCTGCTGTCGAATATTCTGCTCGACGAGTTGGACAAGGAGTTGGAGCAACGCGGTCACAAGTTCTGCCGCTATGCCGATGACTGTAACATCTATGTGCGGTCGCGGAGTGCGGGAGCGCGAGTGATGAAATCGCTAACCAACTTCCTTGAACAACGATTGCGGTTGCAGGTGAACGCGGAGAAGAGTGCCGTGGCTCGCCGGTGGGAACGAAAGTTCCTGGGCTACTCGTTCACGTCACAGCATGAGGCGCGGCTGAAAGTTGCGTCCGCCTCAGTGCAACGACTGAAGGAGAAGCTGCGGGAAATCTTTCGTCGTGGGAAAGGACGTAACCTGAACAAGTTAATCGCAGAGGAACTGACACCACTATTGCGCGGTTGGGTGAACTACTTCCGACTGGCCGAAGTGAAAGGAATCTTCGAGGAGCTGGAGGGCTGGATAAGACGGAAGTTACGTAACCTTATCTGGCGCAAATGGAAGCGACCATTCACACGCACGAAGCACTTAATGCAACGAGGGCTGGCGAAAGCGCAAGCTCAGAAGTCAGCCATGAATGGCCGTGGCCCTTGGTGGAATGCCGGGGCCGCGCACATGAATGCTGCCTTTCCTAAATCTTACTTTGATCGTTGTGGTCTTTTGTCACTGCTGGAACAACGCCGACGCTTCCAGCTTGCTTTATGAACCGCCGTATACGGAACCGTACGTACGGTGGTGTGGGAGGACGGCGGAGGTGACTCCGCCTCCTACCCGATATTGATTGAATCCACAGATGACCCAGGATTACGCGGATTATTAGCACGGCTAAACGAGTCGGCAGCCATCGCTCCAGTTTTCTTTTTCTAATCTGTTTATTCTGCGTAATCTGTGGCTGATGCTTTAAAAGCGGTCGGTGAATTTTTCGCTCTACATAAATGCCAAAAGCAAAAAAAGGAATACTGGTTTTCGCGCTATTGCTTCTTGCCGCACTCGTTTTGCGCGTCTGCGTCGCCCGATTTCTTGCCAACGACGATCCGTACGACGGCAAAGTCTATTCACAGATCGCGCGAAACCTGCTCGAGCAGCGAGTCTATTCACACGAATCCGAACCGCCTTACCTTCCTTCCCTAATTCGCCTTCCGGGTTATCCGCTCTTCCTAGCCGGAATCTATGCCATGTTCGGCCAGGGAGAAAATACGACGGTACGCATCGCGCAAGCCGTGATCGACACGGCGACGTGCGCGCTGGTGGCGCTGTTAGCTTTTTATTGGGAGCCTGATCCCGCGCGGAAACGATCGGCGGCGATCGGTGGTTTGGCACTAGCTGCGGTTTGCCCCTTCACAACGATCTACGTCGCCACGATCCTGACTGAGACGGCTACTACTTTTCTCGCCGTGGCTGCGTGCCTGGCAGCCACACTTGCGTTCAAAGAAAAAAATGAAACGAGGGCGATCATCTGGTGGGGCGCCACCGGTCTGATTGCCGGTGTCGCGGTGTTATTCCGTCCCGATGGTGGACTGTTTGCCACGGCCATCGGCATCAGCCTTGTCGTGTCGATCATCTTTGCGCCGCGCGAGCAGACGCGAAGGCCGGATGGAAAGTACGAAACGACTTTGCGTTTTTCACACGCATCGTTTCTCGGGGCGGTCTTCACATTGGCTTTCTGCCTGGTGCTCGTCCCCTGGACGGTCCGCAACTGGCGCGTCTTTCATGTTTTCCAGCCGTTGGCGCCCGTTCATGCTCAGATGCCAGGCGAATTTGTCCCGCGTGGTTATCTGCTATGGCTGCGCACCTGGCTGGACGACGAGAGTGAGGTCGCGCCGATGATCTGGTCGCTGGATACGTCACCAATTGAAATTGAAGACATACCAGCACGTGCGTTTGATTCGGCCGCAGAGAGACAGCGAGTGACGGCGTTGCTCGAGCAGTACAACCACGGGCAGACGCCTCAGGCTGCGGCAAGCCCGCTGACGCTCGAACTGACTGATCCTGAGCAAACGCCTGCCGCGCCGGATACACAGCCGAGTCCTGCCATGAGTGACGAAGAAGGCGACGATGAAACGATGTTGGATGAAGCAGTCGAAGGAACTGAGTCCGAGGAGCGGAATGCGGGAGCCGGCGAGAAGTCCGTGCAGATGACGCCGCAGATTGATGTGGCGTTCGCGCAACTCGCGCGCGAGCGCATCAAGCGATCACCGCTGCGCTATTACGTGCTCGTACCGGCGAAGCGCGCCGCTAAGCTTTGGTTCAACACTCACTCGCAATACTACCCGTTTGAAGGCGAGTTGTTTCCTGAAGAGGGCGTGGGCCACACAACGAGTCAGCAAGTCTGGTTGCCGCTGTTTACTGCCTTAACCTGGATCTACACTTTTCTCGCGGTGGTTGGTTGTTGGTTTCTCTGGCAATCAGGTGATTTTGATTCGCGACGGTGGTTGTTGCTCGCGGTCTTGATTATCGGGTTGCGTTTAGCGCTCTTCGCTTACCGCGAAAACCCGGAAACGCGATATGTCGTCGAACTGTTTCCGTTTGTCTGTGTGCTGGGAGGGATTGCGCTAGTGCGAGTGATTGAATCGTTCGGAGGTAGGAGAGCGAAAGCGAGTTAGCCGCGGATTAACGCAGATCAGACGGATCAGAAGCGGGATTGAGAAGAGTAGCCGTCCGAGGAACTGCTGATCGTACTTTCGGGTCCTGGTCTCTCTAATGCACCTCTACCCTTTTCAGATCCATTCATCCGCGTTAATCCGCGGCTGATGCCTTTTCAGTTGTCAGGCGTGGGGCTTGGTGTCGGTTGTGCTCTTTCCGATGGCAGCACGCGCGACGGGTCTTCCTTGTCCGGTGAGGTGTGCAGGTGGACCGCTTTCCAATCCTTCCCGATTCGCTTGAAGACCAGCGTCATTCTTCCCGACGCTGTTTCCGAAGTGCCCTTGTACGTTTGCGATTGCGTCCAATGGCAGTTGAGCACCGCGCCATCTCGGCCCAGCATGACCACGGAAACATCTTTCACATCCAGTTTCACGTCCTTCAGATCCGGATACGAACTTTCACGATTCTTGCGCAGCTGGTCCCAACCTCGCGTCACCGTGCCGTTGTTGTTGAAGAGAATGAGTCCGGGCGATTTCCAATAGACGCTGGTGACCGCATCGACGTCAGCTTTCTGTATTCCTTCGCGCAGTTTGCTGAAAGCCGCGACCACCGCGGCAGATCCCGTATCGGCAGGTTGAGCAGTGACCGCAGGTTTCCTGGGAGCGGTTTGCGGCGCCGTCGCAGTGGCAGCCGGTTTCGCGGTATCAGTAGCCCCGGTCTCTGGTGTTTGATTCGTGTTGGCCGTGCGCGGACGGGATGTGGTAGTTGACGAGTTTGTATTCTGAGCAAGGGCTACAGATAAAAAGGCCAGGCAGATGAATGCTGAAACGATTAGCTGCTTGAGCATGAAGTACTCCTTCGAAGATTGAGCTTGCTGTCGGGAAGGAAACAGTCCGCTTGGAAATCTTCCCGTCAGGAAGTGGGACGGTGAAGCGCACCGCTGAAATGCAAAGTTATTCAACCTTACTGACCACTGGAAACCATTACAAAGACTTACTTGGAAAATCTTAAACGTCGCCCAGCGCGTTCATCGCGTCGAACCAGGGCACACCGCTTCGCAGACGCTCAACGGATCGCTTCTGTCCGAGTATCGCAAACACTTCGAACATCGACGGTCCCACTGCCTGCCCGGTCAACATCGTTCG
>JBGTLE010000332.1:0-7039 GCA_041744295.1 Pyrinomonadaceae bacterium
CTGAGCAAGGCTGAAGAGGTCTTGAACGACGACCATTACGGACTCGAAAAAATCAAAGAGAGAATTCTCGAGTACCTCGCCGTTCGCCAGTTGGTGAAGAATCCTAAGGGCTCGATTCTCTGCTTCGTGGGACCTCCCGGAGTGGGCAAGACAAGTCTCGGCAAGTCCATCGCTCGCGCAACGGGACGCAAGTTTGTCCGGCTTTCACTTGGTGGCGTCCGCGATGAAGCAGAGATTCGGGGTCATCGTCGGACCTACATCGGAGCGCTGCCTGGTCAGATCATTCAGATGATGAAGAAGGCGGGCACTGTGAATCCGATCGTGCTGCTCGATGAAGTCGACAAGCTCGGCGCCGATTTTCGCGGCGACCCGAGCGCAGCGCTGCTCGAGGTGCTCGACCCGGAACAAAACCACACCTTCCAGGATCATTACCTGGATGTGGAATACGATTTATCTAAGGTCTTCTTCATCGCCACTTCGAATGTACTTCACACGATTCCACCCGCGTTGCAGGATCGCTTGGAGATACTACGCCTTTCGGGATACACCGAACGCGAAAAGCTGGAGATCGCGAAACGTCACCTGGTTCGCAAGCAAGCCGAGGGCAATGGCTTGAAGCCCGAGCAGTACACTTTTACCGACGAAGGGCTGCTCGAGATCATTCGTCACTACACGCGCGAAGCAGGCGTTCGAAATCTCGAGCGTGAGATTGGCTCGTGCTGCCGCAAACTCGCGCGCAAGGTTGTATCTGAAACTAACGTGGAAGGCGGCCAGAATGTCGTAGATGCTGCTCGCGTTCACGAAATGCTGGGCCCGATCAAATTTCGGCAGCAGGCAATCGCCGCCGAAAGCGAAATCGGCCTGGCAACTGGCTTGGCCTGGACTGAGGTTGGGGGCGAAGTGTTGCAGATCGAGGCAACGCTGACTAAGGGTCGCGGCGGAGTGCAACTCACCGGAAAACTTGGCGACGTTATGCAGGAGTCGGCCCAGGCCGCCCTGACGTGTATAAAGGCGCGAGCCGAACGACTGGGCATGAGTTTGGATTTCATTCGTAAGCGCGATCTGCACATACACATTCCTGAAGGCGCCATTCCCAAAGACGGACCTTCGGCCGGCATCACTATGGCAACCGCGATGGCCTCGGCATTAACTCGGGCGGCCGTACGAAGAAATGTGGCGATGACTGGCGAGATTACCTTGCGCGGCCGCGTACTTCCGATCGGTGGCGTGAAAGAGAAGCTGCTGGCAGCGCACCGCTTTGGAATCGACACGATTCTCTTGCCTAAGGACAATGAGAAAGATTTGGCTGACGTGCCAGAGGAAGTTCGCAACACGCTTTCCGTCAATCTGGTAGAGACCATAGATGAAGTTCTGGCGCTAGCGCTCGAAGATGCCTGCCCAACCGATGCCGGCACCGACGAGGCGCCGCCGCTTTGGTCCACGGAGCAGCCTTCGCAGGGAATTCAAACAAGCTGAAAGCAGAGGTTGGATGTTAGAGGTTGGATGCTGGTGATCTTGTCACTAGCATCTGCCTTCTAGCTGTCTTACTCTCAGCCACTTCAGTTAGGCCTTTCACGCGAACGGTACCCGATCTTACTAACATCCACCCTTTCTGGAGACCACAATGAGCAAACACGAAGACGCAAATCTGATCCTTAAACTCTATGACCTTCGCCGCGAAGCCGTGATGAGAGACGCACGGTCCTGGTTTTTTGGTTTTAACCCGCAAAGCATGCAGGACTTCATCGACATTATGATCGGCGATAAAAGTGGTTACTACCGCATGGTTGTCTCTTACTGGGACATGGCCGCATCGTTTGTAAATCACGGCGCAATTGACGAGCAAATGTTCAATGACGCCAACGGTGAGCATCTGTTTGTGTATGCCAAGATCGCACCGTTCCTGCCAGAGCTCAGGACGATGTTTGGCTCAGATCAATACCTTTCCCAGTTGGAAACGGCTGTGCGGAGAATGCCCAACGTGGACGAGAGAATCGCGAGCTTGCGCCAACGCATTGGTCAGCTGATGGCCCTGCGTGAGGAAAAAGCCAAAGCCGCCAGTTCCGACGTTTAGCAGGTTGCATTTATTAGGGGAGTCGTATCAAGCACATAACGGTCAGGACTCTCCTTTGACATCCGCCATCATGCAGGTTCAACCCGCATTCGGTCGTTGCCGGTTACCAGGTATTGGAGGCGACCGATGAAGGTCTCGAGTACCGAGTTCATCAAGAGCGGCTTTCAGGAGTCTGATTGGCCAACCGACTCAAAGCCCGAGATTGCGTTTCTGGGCCGCTCGAATGTTGGCAAGTCGAGCCTGATCAATTCGCTGCTGGGAGTACGCGGACTCGCTCGGACATCCTCAACGCCGGGACGCACGCAGTCGCTGAACTTTTTCCTGATCAACCAACGTTTTCGCTTCGTTGATCTGCCGGGTTATGGTTACGCCCGCGTACCGAAAATCATTAAATCGGGGTGGGGAGAGATGGCGACCGACTACCTTGCAAAGCGGAGTCAGCTTGTGTTATCAATTCACATCGTAGATTCGCGCCACGAACCCACAAAACTGGATTTGCAGCTTCACGAGTGGCTTGTGCATAACTCCAAGCCACGTTTAATAGTTGCCACGAAATCCGATAAGCTGTCTAACAATGCGTTGCGAGAGAGCATGGAACATGCGCGAAGCGTGTTTCAGGAGGACAGGGTGGTAGCCTATTCTGCCAAGACCGGTAGAGGGCAGCAGGAAGTGTGGCGGATGATCGAAAACGCACTGACTGATACAACGTTTAGCGCGTAGCTTGTATTCAGAATCCAAACCGACGACCGGCAATTCAGCGACTCTCAACAGCCCCCTTGTTAATCTTAGACCTTATCCAGGCCACGCGCGGTGGACGAGCCGGCATCATAAGCTGCTGGAGAAAACCCCGCTCATGTCGAGAAATCACTGTTGCAAAACAACGCTCGGGTAGAAAGGTTTTTGCCACGCCACTGAGCGGCAAGTTTGGCGCCCGATGCTTTCCCTGTTAGCCGCCGCATTACCATCCAAATTTTTCAACTTCAAGAGTAGAAAGAAAATCGGCCGTCGTGCTTTGAGGTTTTACGAAAACGGCCATGAAAGTTTAATAAGAGACGAACTGATATGTCACAGAGAACACGTTCACGCGCTTCAAGCGCGAGCAACAACGACGGCAGCGGAGAAGATGGTGGCAGCACTGTAGCAACCGCTGAAGCTCCGGAAAAAGAAGGCCGCGAAGGTCGCGAGCATCGCGAAGAAGGCTTCCTGAATCTTGCGGACCTGAAGGAGATGTCCATCTCCAAACTCACGTCGATCGCCAAAGGCATGGATGTGCCGGGCGCGACCGGCATGCGCAAGCAGGAACTGATCTTTAAAGTACTGGCGGCGCAGACTGAGAAAAGTGGGCTTATCTTTTCGGAGGGTGTCCTGGAAACCTTGCCCGACGGCTTCGGTTTTCTGCGCGCGCCCGAATACAACTATCTTCCGGGTCCGGACGATATTTATGTTTCGCCGTCGCAGATTAGAAAATTTGATTTACGCACCGGGGACACTGTAAGCGGACAGATTCGCCCACCAAAAGAGGGTGAGCGTTATTTCGCGCTAATCAAGGTTGAAGCGATCAACTTCGAGTCTCCGGATCAAGCGCGAGAGAAGGTCTTCTTCGACAATCTCACGCCGCTTTACCCGGAAGAACAGTTGCGCATGGAAGTGACGCAGGAAAATCTGTCAGCGCGAGTGATCGACCTCGTGACCCCATTGGGCAAGGGTCAGCGCGCACTCATCGTCGCTCCGCCACGCACCGGCAAAACAATGCTGCTGCAAACCATCGCCAACTCCGTTACGCAGAATCATCCTGAAGTTACGTTGATTGTTCTGTTGATTGACGAGCGACCGGAAGAAGTGACCGACATGCAGCGCTCCGTCAACGGTGAAGTTATCTCGTCGACGTTCGATGAACCGCCAACGCGGCACGTTCAAGTTGCGGACATGGTGATCGAGAAAGCCAAACGACTGGTAGAGCACAAACGCGACGTCGTGATTCTGCTGGATTCAATTACCCGTCTCGCGCGCGCGCATAACGCAGTTGTCCCGCCCAGTGGCAAGATCCTTTCGGGTGGTATCGATTCCAACGCGCTGCAGCGACCCAAGCGCTTTTTCGGCGCTGCTCGAAATATCGAAGAGGGTGGGTCACTCACCATCATCGCGACAGCGTTGATCGACACCGGATCGCGTATGGATGACGTCATCTTTGAGGAGTTCAAGGGCACCGGTAATAGTGAGATTCACCTTGACCGCAGATTGAGCGACAAGCGCCTGTTCCCGGCAATCGATCTCCAACGATCGGGAACAAGAAAAGAAGAGTTGCTCCTGAGCAAAGAGGATCTCAGCCGCATCTGGGTGATGCGCCGCGTGCTGAATCCGCTATCTCCGGTTGAGCAGATGGAAGTCGTCCTGGAACGGCTTGAAAAAGCAAAGTCCAACGCCGAGTTCCTGGCATCAATGCAAAGCTAAGAATAAGGATGAAGGCGGGAGTGAGTACGGATGAAGGCGGAAGGATGAAGGATGAAAGAGGCGTTCGACTGGAACTCTTAATGTCTCATCGTTCCGTCTTTTTCCGGCCTTCATCCTTTATCCTTCCTCCCACATCCTTATTTATTCATCCTTCATCCTTCCGCCTTCAGCCTTACTAATCGTGCGTATCGGGATCCTATCTTCAGAGGCTGTACCTTTTGCCAAAACCGGGGGGCTGGCTGACGTCGCCGGAGCCCTGCCAAAGGCCCTCAGACAACATGACGAGGACGTCGTTGTTGTCCTGCCGCTGTACGATCAAATCGAGCGCCAACTTCTCAGCGACGAAATCATTGACGATGTTCCCGTGGGGTGGCGCGGACGAGTCCGGCCGACACGCGTTTTTCAAAGTGAAGCCGGCGGCGCACCGGCTTATCTGATCGAAGCCCCTGAGTACTTCGCGCGTCCTTCGATCTACGGTCATCATGACGATCACGAACGATTTGCCTTCTTCTCTCGCGCTGCACTGGCTCTGTTCAAGCATTTGAAATGGGCGCCTGATATTGTTCACGGCAATGACTGGCCATGTGGTTTTGCCACAGTAGAACTCCGCGCGCGACGTCGCCACGATCCTTTCTTTCGAAACACTCGCAGCGTCTTCTCAATTCACAATCTTGCCTACCAGGGAACATTTGACCCTAAGGATCTCTGGTGGCTGGGCTTCGGCGAGCCGCACGAGAGAGAAGATTTTATGTTCCGCGGAGTCGTGTCATCATTAAAAGCCGGGCTCATTGCGGCTGATGCTCTATCGACAGTCAGCCGTCGTTACGCGCAGGAGATCCAAACGCCCGAGCAGGGAAACGGGCTCGACTGGCTCCTGCGAGCGCGACGCGATCGTCTGGCAGGAATCACAAATGGGGTCGATTACGATATTTGGAATCCGGAGACAGACCCACACATCGCGGCAAATTTTTCGGCGAAAGACCTGGCGGGCAAACGCAAGTGCAAGGCTGATCTGCTGAAACGTTTTAGCCTGCCACGAGAGCTCGATCGCCCAATCGTCGCGATCATTTCGCGGCTGGTAGCTCAAAAGGGTTACGACTTGATTCGTGAGGCTGCGGGTGAGATCCAACGAACGGGAGCGTTTTTCATCGCCCTCGGCGCCGGGGCGAGAGAGTATGAGGACTTTCTGCAACGCTGGCGCGACAGCGCACCACAGCAAGTCGGTATTTACAAAGGCTATGCAGGCGAGCCTCTGGCGCACCAGATAGAAGCCGGAGCGGACATGTTTCTGATGCCTTCGCATTACGAACCCTGCGGGCTGAATCAGATGTACAGCATGCGTTATGGTACCGTTCCAGTTGTGCGGGCGACTGGAGGACTGGACGATACTGTCGAGAATCTTAATGAGAAAACCGGCGCCGGCAACGGCTTCAAGTTTCACCACTACCGGGCTTCGGCGCTGCTTGATAAAATACGCGAAGCCCTATACTTTTATGGTAAGCCGGATGTCTGGAAGCAGATTCAGATTAACGGGATGGCAATGGACAATTCATGGTCAGCCGCGGCGGCGAAATACATCGAGTTTTACCGGGAAGTAATGAAGCTGTGATGGCTACCAACGCCCGATAAGCCGAATTTGATTAGTTTACAGAAAGACAGCAAGGAGACGATTAATGAGCGAGCACGTAACAGAAGTTAACGATAGCAGTTTTGAAGCAGATGTTCTGCAATCAAACATACCGGTATTAGTGGATTTTTGGGCAGCCTGGTGTGCGCCGTGTCGCATGCTGGCGCCGACGGTTGACGCGGTTGCCGAGAAATATATGGCCAGCGCCCGCGTAGTTAAGTTGAACGTGGATGACAATCCCTCAATTTCTCAGCGCTACGGAATCAAAGGGATCCCGACGCTGATTCTTTTCAAAGCGGGCAAGGAAGAAGAGCGAGTGGTCGGCGCTACTTCGAAAGAAGCTATTTCCCGCATGATCGATAAACACGTTGGCGCGGCCACCGTGTAGTCTGTTTTTTCTGGTGGCGCGAACTTTCCTGGGGTGTTTGTTCGCGTCACTTTTGTGTTCCGCTCCAGACTCACCTCGGCTCAACACATATCGATGAAAACACTGCGTGCGGCAGCGAATTGTTTTGGTCTTGGGCCTTTGGTCTTAGATTCTTCGAGGTTTGCCTCTGGATCAGAGAGAGTGTTGGTGACCAAACAAACTCAAAGACCAAAGTACAAAGACCCAAGACCATCTTTAGATTATGTCCAAAATCATCGTTGTAATCGGCGCCCAGTGGGGCGATGAAGGTAAAGGCAAGATTGTCGATCTGCTCGCCGAGCATTTCGACATCGTGGTTCGCTATCAGGGCGGACACAATGCCGGCCACTCCGTTCAGGTTGGCGAACAGTCCTTCGTGCTTCACCTGCTGCCGTCGGGAATCGTCCACCAGGGAAAGACTTGCGTACTCGGTAACGGCATGGTGATCGATCCGAAAGCCTTCTTTCAGGAGGCAGATCGC
>JBGTLE010000333.1:0-4618 GCA_041744295.1 Pyrinomonadaceae bacterium
GTTGCTTGTGCGCGAAGAAATACCAGTCGTTCGTCGAGGCCACCACCGGCCCGCGGCTGGCCGCGAATTCCTTTCCGTTCACCAGCAAGTGAAGCGTGACGGGGCCTTGTTTCATTCCTCCGGGCAGTTCGCTGGTGCTCATCCACCAACTAAAACGTACTTCGCCGTTCGGATCGTCGGGAACGACTGAAAAGTAACCAAGGTCGCGCCATGGCCCATCGCGGACAAATCGTTTCACCGGATTGAACGGATCGGCACTGTTCTCTTCGCGAAGCGTGAATGGCATTGAAGTAATCGTCTGCCCATCGGCGACTACCGACATCACAAAGTTACCGGAACGTCCGACGCGAAGATTCCCCGGATGACCGCTCGCGGCGCGAAAACGTCCAAAGGCGGGAAATTCCATCCGTTCGTAACGCAGCGGCACGGTGTCAACGATCGCTCCTGATTGATCAGTGACGACCAGCTTCGGGTCGCCGACGTTCGGCGGGGGAAACACGAGTTGCAGGTCTTCAACCAGAAACCCGCCGTTATTTTCGTAGTAACGCATGTTCAACAGCGATTGATGTTCGACGGCCGGTTTGTATGTTTGCGCCAAAGCGGAGAAGGCGGTTAACGACAGTAACAATACTGTCGCGAGTGGGCGGATTTTACACATCGTCTCGTGCTCTTTCGTCAATTTTGATTAGGGTAAGCTCATTGAACTGGCCATCGGTCTATTCAAAATTATTCCAGACCGGACGAACCAGGCTGATGAGAATGACTAGTCCCAACAGTTGAAGCAATGCCGCGTAAATTGGCAAGCCAGCGGCTAGGCAAACAACGATTCCGACAACGTATGACGCCGCGTATCCAAAGACGCCCACCTTCTTCCAATTCCAAACCGCTAGTGCCAGGAAGAAGCTTACGATCGCGCCAAGAATAGACCCGGGAACTACCCAGGCGATGTCTCGAGAATATCCTTGAATCACCGGAGCTATGAGCAAATAGAGCAGCGCGATGAATGGGTTACTCGTCAACGCGAACATCAGAAATGCAGTGAGGCATCCGCCTCTTTTCGGGACGCCAGCCTGCGACGACGACGAAGCGGGCGGCGGAGCCGGCCAGGGCACGCGCCGAAGCAACGCCAACACCGCGAGCGGAAGTAGGAGCATCGTTCCTAACAAAAGAATCAACGCCAATTTGCCGTTAAGACCGATTAGGTCCACCAAGAACATGAGCATCGCCAGAATCCAGATCACTACGCTCCACTGGATGACAATTGCCTGGAATCCTCTCCGTTCATGACCGCCGATAAAGTTGACGAGCGCAATCACAAACCCCAGACCAAAGCCGCAAAGTAGAGCCAATCGATACCCAAGGTTGGGTGGGAGCAGGGCCGCGGGCGGTTCCTCTCTTATCTGAATTATGTCTCCGTCAGCCGTACACATGATCTCTTCCGCAGGCGCATCCGTTGCGCCGGCAAAAGACTGATCCGTTGACACAGGGCCTGGCTTTGTCGTTTGACAATTCCAACAGAGGTCGAAATTGTCGTCGACGGATTCGCTGCATTTGGGACAGGGCCACATGAGATCCAGTCGGTGATTCGACCCGCATCAAAACAAGAAAACAACTTCGGAATAGCGACAACCCGAAAACCGTGAGCTAACCAACGCGTATCAGGATCGCTTCCGTTCCGATCAGCACAACGTAAAGCCTCGGCGCTGGTTCCATATGCGCCGCCACGATGGACACGCGTGTACATTTCAAAGCGCTTCTTGTTCGCTGCTCCGTTGGTCGGCAAACCCTCGTAGCCAGCACGGTACCAATCTTCGCACCACTCTGACACGTTGCCATGCATGTCATAGAGCCCCCAGCCATTTGGCAAGTAACTGCCGACCGGAGTGGCCTTCTTCAAATCTGGCCCTCGCGGCGCACGACCGTAAGGTGAAGCGCCGTTAAAGTTCGCCATGTCAGAACTCAGTTGATCGCCAAACGCAAAAACCGTCGAAGTCCCTGCGCGACACGCATATTCCCACTCCGCTTCCGATGGCAAACGATATTTGTATTGATCATCTTTAGCGTTGAGCCTTCTTAAAAACTCCTGCGCTTCCCTCCAACTTACGAGCTCCACCGGGCATTTCGGATCGACACAGCAACCGAAATCCACGCACTTATCGGACTTGCTCGGATTATTTCCCATAACATTTTCATATTGCTCTTGGGTCACTTCGTACTTTCCGAAGTAGAAGCTGTAATCGATAGTCACTTGATGAACAGGTTCGTCGTCGTGGGAGTAGCCTTTGTACTCACTTCGCGGCGACCCCATCATGAACGAGCCGGCCGGAATCTTCATAAACTCCATTCCGATCGGATTCGTGTAATCACTTTTTGATTTGAAAAGATCCGGCGGTTTCGTTTTCTCGACTGCATTGCCACTTGACGACGTGCTCTTAGTTAGATGTTCGGGAGGATGTCCCACCGGGGAACAGTTAGAAATCGAAAGTATCCAGGCCAATAGAATTACGCCGTGAATTGACCTGTCTCGCCAGATCATGATCTCTCTAGTCCTAACGCCCGCGCAAAAACTCTTCGTTGGTGCTCTCACATGCTTTCAGCATTTGATACACGGTGTCGATGCCTTCGTTGAACTTTCCGAAATTTATTTTCCGGCCGCTTCTCAGCTTCATCTGCACGTAGTTGTATGTTCTTGGAATACCACCCGCGCGGGTCGTGACGGCACCCCTCTCTTTTTGGATCTAAATGGTAAATCCATGAGTGAGGCTGAAATAATACGCGGATCTATCATGTGGAAGTCTCCGATGCAACCGTTCTGACGTGTACGCACGCCTCCGGCGTGGCAATCTGAGTACGCCGGAGACGGTAGGTACCCAGCGGTCAAAGCATCCATAGATGACGATTCCGGTAATAAGATGGCGAGCGATCGGGGAATCGCTTTTTGTATTTCTTGTAGCGCTCGTGCCAGTCCTCGTAACGGCGATCGGATGAGCGAAGCTTCTTGTGCGGAATCGCGCGCAAGTGATCTTCGATCTTGTGCATGTTCCGCGCATTGCAGCGCCAGTCGTAGTTACCGAGATCGTAGAGACTCGTCAGACCGTAGCCTTTTATCCGGCCAGTCATGTCGATGTACGGATCGAAATAGCTCCAAAGTCGCTCCAAACTAAGTCGCGTAGACTTCGAGGTAGCTGTGCGGATATGATTCATCACTTCACTTTGGGTCATGCTCACCGAGTTTTCACGGTCTGCGGGCCAGATTCTTGACACGCGTTTACCCAAGCACTAGCATGGCGCCCCTATGTTCACAGACCACAAGATTAGGTGCATGATTTTTGTTTGCGCCGCGCTTCTTCTAAGCAATCTGAGCATCAACGGCCAGTCGCAAAGGGAGAACATGCCCATTTCGCCTAACCAGAGAGACGTTAGGCGGCCATACGACATCGGCGTTGGGCTCGCCATCGCTGATCTCGGCGATGATCGCTACCGCCTGACCGCGACGGTGTACAAAGCGGGCGGTGCCGGTGCTTATAATGGCGGCGGGACGGTGGTTATTAGCCGCGAGGGTCACGGCGAACCTTTATCAACAAGATTTGGCGAAAGAATTGGAAAGAGCCCTAAGTGGGGCCACCGGCGGCTCGGCGCGTGGAAGTTGCCTCCGATAACTCAGGAAGGAACCAAGCCGACTTCTTTCTCAGTAGAGACTAACGGCCGTGGCGATTTTTACGCTCACCTCGAAAATGTTCTTTCTGATATCGACCCGGCTAACAATCGGAGTGACAAGTCAAATCTAATAACTCACACATATTACGTTGACACGCATCGTTGGTTTTATCCAGATTTTCCAAAATCTTTCATCTTGTCCCGGCTTCATGCCTCCTCGGGGTTCATTGAGATACCGGGCTTGGTGCCAGCAACTGGTTTTGGACTGCCGGCGAGAGTTTATGGTTCTTCTCCTGTCTTTAATACGAGAATGCCGGTGGCGTTAATCTTCAACGACCTTAACGCGATATCGCCTTATGAGCATGATGTTGCGGGTTTTCGGAAGGGGAACTTGTCTGTAGTTGCTCCTCAGAATTGCCCGCCCTGTGAGGGATACTTATCTTTCCGAGTTGAATGGGAGCATGATGGCCCGCCAGAATTTCTCCTGGGCGGCGACACGATAATGAGGTCTTTGTATAAGGACCTATACTGGTTACCGAATAATCGTCCGAGTTCAGAGGGATCGGGATTTGGATCTTGGCGTTACAGTTAAGATTCCCTTCCAGTACGAAAAAGGTAGACAGCTGATAAAGATGGCAACGCGGCCCGAAGTCACAGGGTTCTTAATTACCTACCAATTATCCACTGATGCCAAGCAGCTTGTACCACCCACTGGTTTCACCAACGCCATCTGGTTGGACGTAGAGAGAAAAGTCAAATCGAACATCGCGTCATCGATTGCGAAAAACGTAAAAGAGATCGAATGGAACCTTAACAAGAAGTTGCGCGAGCTTTGCCTGACGGACAGGTTTGGAAATTCGGGCGAGATCACACAGCTTACCACCGAGGACTTACACCCGAGCCCGAACACTACTGGCTACGGCTTGGTCTTGCGGGCACGGATTCCAACTATTCCAAACAA
>JBGTLE010000334.1:0-3094 GCA_041744295.1 Pyrinomonadaceae bacterium
TCAGTTGTAGTAACTGTCATAGCGTTCGGGCGGGACTTGCCCAGCGCCGGCAGGTCACTTCGCCAGTTGCCCTTAATCACCATGCGCCAGCCCGGGCCACAAGTTGCGCGACGTGTCACGATGGAAAGCGGGCATTTGGAGGCGACGACTTTTCTGTTTGCACGCGGTGCCATAAGAAGACTACGTGGCACTTTTGATGAGGTTCATCGGAAGAACTTCAAAAGGAGGTCGAGCATGAGATTTCTTACAGCGCTTGCACTATTGGTCGCGTCTGTCGTGCTGGTTTCCAGCACTCTAACGTCTGAGACTTCGGCACAGGATGGGCGGAAGCCGCAGGATACGTACGTGCTCGGACCGGAGGCAAAGCTGGGGGGTGTGAAGTTCAGCCACCTCGACCATATCGCTAAGAATCGTAGCGTCGAGAGTGAAAAGATTGCGTGTATAGAATGTCACCATACCGCACAGCCTGCAGCCGATGCTGCCAGGCATCCTCCCCTGAAAACAGCCTGGCCTGCGGATCGGACGACTATTCTAACGGCTGATTTTTACGAGAAAGACCCCACTGCACCGGAAGTACCTGGTTGTCGCGATTGTCACGCTCGAGCCGAAACAAAACCGAAACTTTTGCCAGAAATTCCGCAAATCAAGCTTGAGGTCGGCACTGAGTTGGTTACCTTGAACAACCAACAGGCCTTTCATCGTAACTGCGCCGGCTGCCACGATGTTATTGTGAAAACCACCAAGGATCTCAATCCGCCAACATCCAAGAAATGTACGGCCTGCCACAAGAGGTCTGCGGCGTAACGAGAATGTTTTTTGCGAAGAGTTTCCCAACGCCCTGGGCAAAAGGCCGCAGTAGCTGGGATTCGGCCTCAATTCCCCCGTAATTTGGCGCGGCATAGCCATTGCACGTTCCTAAGCGAACTCCTGTGCAGTTGGGTTCGCTATCGATTTGCTAAGAGAAGGGCATTGGGTAAATATGAAGACTTTAAAGATCATGACACTGGCGGCAATGCTGGCAGCATTTTTTGCGGTGGTCGTTTCGGCTGGTTCACGAACAGCGGGCGAAGATCAATTCGATGCCGCTGCATCCTACAAGACAAAGTGCGTTATTTGCCACGGGCCAAAAGCGGAAAAGAAGTTCGACGCGGCCAAAGCCGACGCCGATCACATTCAGGTTGTCCTCAAGGGCAAGAAAGCTGAAAAACCACCGCACATGCCCGGATATGAAGAGAAAGGCATCAGTTTGGACCAGGCCAATGCTCTGGTCGCCTACATGAGATCGATTCGACCATAGTCCGCGTGCAGCGCTTTCTGGCAACTTTAGAGATGCTGAAGCCAGCGCCATTGGACTGCCGACAATTTTAGTCTGACGCCGAGCGCCGAGTTGCTCGGCAATAACTAGAATCTGTTGCCTCCTGTGCTAACGAATTAAGAGCACAGGAGGCGACTGTCTGCTCTCTAATGAAGCGTCGCGTCTCAATTTTCCTACTCGCTGTCGGGCTGCTGCTATGGCTAAGCAGTGTGCCCACGAGATTGAGAACTATCAACGCCCAGAGCGCTGATGATGCCGGGTTGTCTTCCCAGACTCCCTCTCCTGCCGCTTCGCCGAGTACCGCAAACGTCGCTACGCCACAGTTGACTTGCCAGGGCTGTCATGCCGGCGGCAAGACTCTGCCTTACCTGGGCGGCGCCCTCTTTCATACAGAACCGCATATGGCCTACGACCTCGGATTTCATGCTGTGGCGATCCGAAATGGAGGTAAAGGAGCCACCTGTCTTGATTGCCATACCAGAAATGGTGACATGACGTCGATCCTCGACGCCAGCGATAGCGCATCTACCATCAACCGGACCAACATCGCTGATACATGCGGTCGCTGTCATGGAGATAAGTCGGTAATGCTGGGCAGCGGCATCAGCGATCGACCGTTTCTCTCCTATCGTGAAAGCGTTCATTCGAAGGCTATCGCCCGCGGCAACACGGGCGCGGCTGTCTGCACTGACTGCCATAACAGTCACAATATTTTGCCGGCATCGAATTCCCAGTCGTCCATCGCAAGAGTCAACGTGCCGGCAACTTGCGGAAAGTGCCATCAAAGCGAGAGTGAGGAGTTCGTCCAGAGTGTCCACGGAAAGGCCTCTGCTCGCGGAGTGTCTCGGTCCCCGATCTGCACTGACTGCCACGGTATTCACAGAATCGAGACGCCATTCGAACAAACTACGGTGGCTGCTTCGAGAGCCGTGGCCACCGACAGCTGCGCAAATTGTCATGAAGGTGTGGCTTTGACTCAGGAATTCGGTGTCTCGGGCGAACGCGTCACTAGTTACAAAGAGAGCTATCACGGTTTGGCTTCCCAGGCGGGCTCAAAGGTTGTCGCCAATTGCTCGAGCTGCCACGGCGTGCACAACATCCTACCGTCCTCGGATCCAAAATCTATGATTAACGCCGCAAACCTCACGCAGACATGCGGCCAATGCCACGTTGGCGCCAGCGAGAATTTCATTAAAGGCAGGATTCACCTCACTTCATCACTGACATCAGGCGTGACCGATGACATGTCACTTGTGGGCACCAGAGTTGTGCGCTGGATTTATCTGCCGCTGATTGTGTTGGTAATCGGGGGGATGGTCGTTCACAACGCGCTGGTCTGGCGAAAGAAGGCTGCCGAGAAGCGCAAACGGGAACGTCGCACAATCGTGCGCCTCACGCGGAACCAGCGAATCCAACACTGGCTGCTGTTAATCAGTTTCATCGTACTCGTTTTATCGGGCTTTGCGCTTCAGTATCCCAACTCCTGGCTCGCATGGCTTATGGGATCGAGTGAAGCTCTCAGACGCATCCTTCATCGCATTGCGGCCGTCGTCATGCTGGTGACCGGAACGTATCACGTTCTCTATCTAGCCCTCAGTTCGGAAGGACGCCAGTGGGTCAAAGACATGTTACCCAGGCCTAAAGATGTTAAGGATGTTGTTCAGAACTTCGGTTATTACCTCGGACTAAGAGCTTCTAAGCCTAAATTTGCGCGTTTCGGATACGCTGAGAAGGCGGAATACTGGGCCGTCGTGTGGGGAACCATCATCATGGGTCTGA
>JBGTLE010000335.1:0-12983 GCA_041744295.1 Pyrinomonadaceae bacterium
GCGAGTTTTACTGACAAGAAGCGGATCGAGCTGGTCGAGTTTCTCGCGCCATATCGCAAGAACGCGCTCGCAAACCATCCGTGGAAAGAGTGGGCGCTTGCCGATGGCGCGCGCATGCCCGGAGCACAGAGTCGATGGAGCGCCGGCAAGGATATGTCATGGGAGCCGCTGCGCCCTGAGCTCGTCGTCCAGGTGGCTTACGATCACATGCAGGGCAGCAGGTTTCGGCACACGGCGCAATTTCGCAGGTGGCGGACCGATAAGAATCCGAGCGACTGCACGTTTGCGCAGCTCGAAGTTGTCCCGCCGCATGAGGTCGGGGAGATCTTTGGGACTGGTAGGAGAAAGTGACAAGTGACAGGTGCCAGGTGACAGGTGACAGGTGACAAGTCAGCAAATACCTATTTTCCATTATGATCACTGTCAAATGATCAATGAAAAATATGCATTTCTGCCTTGTCACTTGTCACTTGTCACCTTCTTCCGTTTTCTCGCCGCGCGCCACTCACGCGTCGGGTCGTCATCAGGATCGGGAGTTTCCTGCGGCGGTCGTAACTCCGCGGGCACTTTTCGCAAGTTCACTCGGACACGCGTCCACGTAGATGACCGTCCCCGCATCGCATCGACGAGCACGTCATCCACGGCGAGCAGTTTCGCAACCTTGGGATACTTAATCTGCCACCTTTCCAACCCCGCCAGCGCCGCGTCTTTATTCAGCGAGTTCGCGATCACCAAAAGCGGCATCCTCGTCCGCGTTTTCTTCACCGCAGGTTTCTTAGCAGCAGAACGAGCACGCGATGGGGCCACGCGCGTTCCCTCGCCTTCCGTCTTGCGAAAATGTGGCGGCCAGGGCGCGTCGCCGAGACCAGCCGCTTCGTCTTCCTCTGCTAGCTGAAGCAACATCTCGAGCGAACCGGCTTCGTCGTCCATCGCTGCGTGTGGATCGCCGATTTCTGCGAAACGTTTGGGAACAGTCAAGACAGTAAAATCAGCCGGTTCACACTCGGCGACTTCAGCCCAGTAAAGCGGAGTAGAAACACGCGCGTCCGGAAGGGGTCGCACGGAATACGCAGAGCAGGTTGTGCGGTCCTTCGCGTTCTGGTTGTAATCGAGAAAGACGCCGTGCCGCTCTTCCTTCCACCACTTTGAACTTGCGAGTTTGGGAACGCGCCGCTCAATTTCACGTGACAACGCCACCGCCGCACGTCGAACCTCGCTGAAAATCCAGCGCGGTTCGATGCGAACGTTTACATGCATCCCGCGTGAGCCACTGGTCTTGGGCCAGCCGCGAAGACCCATCTCTTCGAGCAAATGTTTCACTTCAAGAGCAACTTTCCGGACATCTTCAAATTCCACACCCGGACCAGGATCGAGATCGACTCGCAGTTCATCAGGGTGCTCAAGATCCGCGGAGCGCACTGCATGTGGGTGCAACTCAATGCAACCGAGGTTCGCGATCCAGGCAAGTCCCGCTGCGTCATCGACCACGACCTCCTCGGCGGTGCGACCCGAAGGAAAGGACAGCGTGACCGTGCGCAACCATTCGGGTCGATTGGTTGGCGCGCGCTTCTGATAGAACGCCTGACCTTCGGCTCCGTCCACGAAACGTTTGAGTACGATTGGACGATCGCGAATTCCGGCGATAGCGCCCGGGGCGATCGAAAGATAGTAGCGAACGAGATCGAGTTTGGTGAGTTTGGTTTGTGCTGAGAAGTAGGGCTTGTCAGGGTGGGTCACCCGGACCTCGCGTCCGTCGATCGATAACACCTCAGCTGCGTCGTCGTCCTTCATGGAGATAGGCTAACACTCTCAATCGGCTCGCTGAAGTCTTGGAGTTGCGGAGCCTTTGGAGTGCGCAGTTCTCGGCGCTTTTATGTTCCCAAGGTAACCGCAGCGCATAGAAAAGGCGCCGACAAGTCGGCGCACTCCAAAGGCTCCGCGTTGCCGTGTTTGAAATTACATCTCCAAAAGCTCTCAAACGGGAAGAGGGGTGGCCGCGTGCCGCCCCTACATCTGTTGAATGCGATCCTATTTCGTGAGCAGCTTGTTCTTATCCAGAAACGCCAACACCGCTGCGTTAAATTCCTTTGGCTTCTCCATCATGATGAAGTGACCGACGCCTTCCCACATCTGAAATTCCATTTTCGGTGCAATTGCACGAAACGACTCCTCAACGTTCGGCGGGAAAAACGGGTTCCTGGCCATGACAGCGAGCACCGGCACGTTTATTTTGTCCTCGCCCCAAATCGAAGGGTCAGCCATTCCTTCCATGGCACTCACCAGGACATGTTGCGGCGTGTTTGCACTTGAAGTTGTGATTCGCTCCTTCGCCTCGGCCGCGAGCCCTGGGCCCATCATTCCGGCAAACATCTGACTGAGAGTCTCCCGATAGTTGGGTCCGCGAAAACCCGCCATGACGCGATCCATCAGGGCCTTGTCGCCAAATGGCCGCAGCGAGCCGTCGACAATCACAATCGCGAGCGTCTTGTCCGGATATTTGCGATAAAACTGACGGGCAACTGGAGTGCCCATGCTGTGGCCCGCCAACACGGCGCGCTTCACTTTGGCATCGCTCAACACAGCGTCAACTACTCGCGCGAAGAGATCCATACTGTAAGCGATCTCTGGTTTATCGCTCTGACCATGCCCAAGAAGATCGATCGCGATCACGCGATTACGTTTCGCGAGGTCAGGGATCTGGTCGCGCCAGTTATCGATGTTGCACGTCCAACCGTGAATCAACACCAACGCGTCGTCGCCTTTGCCGTAGTTCACATAGTGAATTTTCGCGCCGTCGAGCTTTGTAAACTGCGACTCGGCCCTTGAGCTGTTCTCAGGCTTGGCTGAACTCTGTTCTACCTTTGCAGCGCTACCTTGGGCCCAGCCTGATAGCGTTAAGGTCGCCGTGAAAACGAAAGCAACGGCGAAGGAGAACAGGCGTTGGATTGTCTGCTCAATGATGAATTCGTGTTTGAGTTTGGTTGTCATGAATTCCTCTTTTCAAACAATAGTTGGTGCGAATTGGAAGACTAGAAACGCACGCTACCAGTTTGCGCGGCAAAGGACAATTGTAGGGTTCATTCCGGTCGATTACACTGAGCCTCGTTCGACCATAATTAGGTGACGCAAATTAGACAGCCCCGTGGACTTCGACGCCGCGGAGATTCAGAAGCACTGGAGGTCAGTATGCAATTGAATCCTTATCTTTCTTTCAACGGCCAATGTGAAACTGCACTTAAGTTCTACGAACAGGTTCTGGGGGCCAAAACAACTTTCAAGCAGACCTGGGGCGACTCGCCGATGTGTGATCAGATGCCTGTGGAGGCTCGTGATTCCATCATGCATGCGACGCTCGAGGTTGGTGGCTCGACACTGATGTGCGCCGATTCACCGCCGGATCGTTACGAGCAGCCAAAAGGAATTCACGTCGCTCTTCATTTCAGGGACAAGGCGGAAGGGAAACGCGTGTTTCAGGGATTGTCTGAGGGCGGAACGGTTGAGATGCCTTTTCAGGCGACGTTTTGGTCTGGTGGCTTCGGGATGTGTGTGGATCAGTTCGGCATTCCGTGGATGGTCAACTGCGATCCGGCCGAGTAAGGAACGCTGCAGGCGGAGCCTTTGGCTCCGAAACAAGGCAAAAGCGCCGACAAGTCGGCGCACTCCAAAGGCTCCGCTAATCTCAGGGTTGAGATCGCAACGCTAAGCTTTCACACCACGAACGCGCAGCGTCAGCACCACGTCATCACGAATAAGATTGTCGGCCGCGCCCGCGTAGTTGATCCCGAAATCTTTTCGATTAATCGCAAAGCTGCTGTCGACCGTTACGGCTTCAGGCGTTACCGCGATCGTTGCCGGGAACGTCACTGACTTGGTCACTCCGCGCATCTGCAGATTCCCCGTGATGGTGTGAGTCGCGCCTTTCTCACCACCCGCCTTTATTTCCGTTGATTGAAAAGTGGCCTGCGGATACTGTGCAACGTCGAAGAAGTCTGCAGTCTTCAGATGCGCGGTTAGCTTTGGATCGTCCGCAGTCAAAGAATCGAGATCGATTGAAATGTTCACGCGGCTTTTTTCCGGCTGGCCCGCGTAATCAATAGTGCCTGAGAATTTGCCGAATGAGCCGTTGTGGCTGCCCGTGACTTTAGAACCGACGAACTCAATCTTCGAATTCTCCGGAGAGATCGAGTACTTCTCTGCCGAAGCAGGCGCGGAAGCGGACGGCGCCGCACCGCTGGTGACAGCTTTCGGCTTGTCGTCAGCAGGATTCGCGCAGGCGGCTATGGTGAGTAACAGCAGACCAATGGTTAAAGTCGTTGTTAGACGAGTCATGCAGTTTTGTCTCCCTGTTTGGTTTTGGTGACATTAGCATGCTCTGCATCACTTCAAAAAGTGCGAGAGGGATGAGACGACTCGATCTGCGACAGTCACAAGTATTATCGTTGCTTGAGTGTCGTAAATCTCGACGACAAACTGAAGCATGTCGGACATTGATGGGCCAAGCATATTGTTACCAATTGAACGGTATGCGCGTGAATGCTCAGGCGAGAACTAATAAGTGCGCGCCACGCCGATGCGTCGTTGGACGAGCTTTTCAACTTCCAAAGGCACGCCTTCAGCCTTCGCCTTGCGGATAAATTCGCTGTCGATATTAAAGATGCGCAGTTTCACAACGTCTTCGATCTCGAGGTTGGTCAACCCCTCGTTGCGAACTTCGATGATGAACTCGGGGGTGATCTTAAAGATCCGCATCTTCACCAGACTCTCAAAAGGCTCCTTGTCAAAACCCATCTCCGCGACGTGCTTAACGAACGCTGCGTCGATCTTGAAGATCCGCGCCTTGACCAGTTCTTCCATTCCCAGGTTTGGGAAGCCACTTGCTTTCATCTCGCGCATGAATTGCGAATCGACTTTGAAGATCGCCGCTTTGAAGAGGTCTCCGACGTCAAGCTTTCCGAAGTTTGCCGACAACAAGTCATCGGCCAGCGTTGTTGTGATATTTAAAGCCGTGGCCGCAAACAGTCTGTTCTCGTGTTCGTGGTCCCGGTGAGTGTCCGACACTTCGTCGAAATCAAATCCCCGAGTTTTCATCGCCGACACAAAAGCCTGGTTTGCCGTAAAGCGAAACGTGCCGGAGCCTTTGCCGTTTTGGAAAGTGCCCTCGCAATCGATCCTGCCGGCTTCACGCACGAGGCTGAATTTGACTGCGCCGCCATTTGTCGCTTGTTCGCGACTCAATCCCTGCAGGTCCGCGAAGTCGTAGCTTTGGCCCATCCTATTCTTGCGACCTTTTTCAGAGCGCCGTTCCAAATTCAAATGGAGCTTGCCGTGCTCTCCAATCGAGCCCGTCCAATCGCCGGTTAACTCGCTTTGGGCCACGACACTGACGGCAGTAAGTAATGCAATAACGGCCAAACTGATGACGTATCGAATTGGTTTTAGCATGGCGGGGCACCTCGATTCAGATTTGTTCGTTCAAAGAGGAAACACCGCCGAGCGAGGTTTGTGACAGGAAATTCGCGAGCGCTGCACGGAGCGGGCGCAGAAGGACTCTGTTGCTCCGGCTTCGTAATGAATGGGCCCAGTTGCTAAGAAGACTGTGTGAAAACTGAACTTCTAAATATCAACGGGGCCGTACGCAGTCTCGCAGGCAGGCGACCCCTGCTTTACACCGAAGGTGTTGCGACCTCCAGCCCAGGGTTGCGCGCTTTGGCGCTACCCTGGGATCTCGCGAGTTTGAGGAATCTACCCCAACGGGGGTTGCGTCTGGCCCTAATCCATGGAAAGGAGTTTTCGCGTTCAGAGAGGACTCTCTGGGCCGTCCTATGCAAAGCAAAAACCCGCGCCATGCAGCGCGGGTTTTCGGTTTTCACGAGAAGAACTGGATTGGCCTTATGGTCTGCCCTTCTTGTCTTTCTTCTCTTGATTGTTGTTCTGTGGGGGCGGCCGCTCTCCCTTAGGCTTCTCAACCACCTTATCGGGGTTCTTAGGCGGGCGCTTATCGTCTTGCCGTTGCGCGAAGGCGCCGGTTGAGACGATACACAGCATCGCCATTGCCAGCATTTTTCGCTTAAAACTTGTCATTTGCTATCAAGCCTCCTCAAGCTCTTTCTCAGCGCTCCTGGGAGGGAGAAGAGCCGCGCCAACCTATCTTGAGCAACATGGATGCCATGTCACCGCAGAGGGCATTCATGAACAAAAGACGCCTTAATAAAGGGCTTTGGCCGATTTAGTCGAGCAGTAAGAACACACTTAACGCACGGTTTAGAACAAATTCGCACCGTATCGTGCAGATCCCTTATCGCCGAGATCCCTCTCTGACGGTCGGGCTAACCGCGTTCGCGGACGACTGTGTAGCATCGCTTCCTATTTCCGCGCTGAAATGCTCAGCGTGCCAACATTGCCGCTGCTATCAAACACGCGCAGGCTGATGGTGTGCTCGCCCGCCGAGGTCACGGGCAGATCGAGTGAATACCGTTCGCTCCCGTTATCCGCGATTCCGTCATCAGGGAAAATGGGTGTCCAGGGCGAACCGTCGACGCTTAGGTCGGCCTTCTTGATCTTGCCGGTTGCATCCTCGACATTAAAAACCACACGCAGACCCGAGCTGCTAAATTGCGGCTGGCCCACCGCGCGCAGTACCGGGGGCGAATTATCGATATCGACAGGTTCGCTCAAGCGTTCCCCGAATAGCGCCTGGCCCGCCGGGTTATCGGGAGCATCCGACGCCGTGATCCTGATGATGTAACGGCCGTCCGCCAGCGTGGCGCCATCGATCGTGTAGAAGTTGTCGCGCAGCTTATCTTTCAGCAACCGAAAAGTTGTCTCGTTAAGAGCGCGATAGTAGATCGCATACTCCAGGGTGTCTCCGTTGCGATCCTCCGCTTGCCACTGAAACGAACGCGCCCCACGTTGAAACAAACGCCGCGGTTGCACCTGGGCCACCACACCAAACTGTGCCGGATCCAACCCGGCCGATTCGACGTTAGGATCAACTTGCATCTGGATAGCAGGCTGCAGACCTATGCCATTCTGCAGGGCTGTTATCGCCAGAATTTCAGGTGCGACATTGCGCGGCAAGTAAGCCATGCTCACATCTTCTGCCCAGCTATTTCCCGCCGCCGCGCTGGAGCGCATCGTCAAGCGCCATTGAATGAACCGAGCACGCGGACTAACTATCTGATTTCCGTTCGGGTCGCGATATGGGATGCTCCATTCACTCCAGGTGCTGTCAGGTCGCTCGCCATTTCCACTTCGCGTCTGCAGCTCGATACTGCCCGCGCCGCGCCACCAGATTCGGCCCCAGGTGGAGATCAACTTCGCATCGCGCACCGGCGATTCGTAACTGCCTTCTGACATTGAGGCACTGCCGAAACGGAAAAGCTTTCCCTGGTTGCTGGCGGCAACGTAAACCTGTCCGCCGCGAATCAGGAATGACGAGATCTGTCCTTCGCTGGTTTGCAGCAGCAACGTGTCGCGCCCATCATTCGTGACTGAATAGATGCGTCCTTTGTCGGCCGTGCCGATTAAGACGCTGCCCGGCTGTAACGCAGGTGCAACTGCGAAAGCAGTTACCGAAGTTGAACTCCAAACCACGTCCGCCCCACCATCTGAAAAAATTCTGAAAACTGCGCTGCGAGCATTTGAGATATCAGTGCGGCTTCGAGCAGGGGCACCGGGCGTTTGCAGCTGCTGGCTACTCTCATCGACCGCAGTAATCGTGACAGAAGCAGTCGGAGTGCCTTGCGAATCGGTCGAGGTGGTCTGAACCGGCGCTTGCTGCCGTCCGGTTGAGGCGGCATCGCTCAAGCCAAGTGCGTAAATCGATCCGTCTGCGGCCGTCGCGAGCGCATGGATCTCTCGGAGCGGCGCGTCAAACAGTGCAAACGCTTTTCCGTCGGGGGAGATGCGCAGCACCAGGCCGCCGGGATCAGTCCCAGCGATCAGATCACCCTGTGCCGTAACCGCCAACGACATGACGTGCGTTTGATTCGTATTGATTAGTAGGGACGTATCAGCACTTGCACCCGCAGCCCGAACTCGGTAGAGCTTGCCGCTGTCGCCCGTGGCCACCGCCAACGAGCCGTCAGCCATCATGGCCAATGACCAGATGTACTTATCGGCAGGATCGAAATAGACGGTGGCGGCTCCGTTTGCGCCGATGCGATAGACCTTTCCATCAGGCGAGGTGCCGGCATATAACGAACCGTCGCGACCAACTGTGAGCGCAGTGACGTCAAGCTCGGCGGCGTCATAAAGCAGCGCTCCCTTTCCATCGCTGCCAACTCGAAAGATCTTTCCATCGTGTCCGGTTCCGAGGTAGACATTTCCCTGTCCGTCGATGGCGCTGGACCAGATGAAGGCCTGTTCCGTACTGAAGATTTCCGCGAAGTTTGGCGCCAGCATCAGCACGCCCGTGTCTGTGATTGAAACGCCACGCGCATCGCCCCTAAGCAACTCGGTGCGGGAGTTTGTCTCCCAGGTGATCGGTTGGCCGGCCCTGGCCGGCGGCATTGACGAAAGCATGAGCAGCACCGCGACGGCAGTCCAGAAAAAACTGTTTCGAGTCGTTTTTATTGTGAGCATCTTTGATTCTTAGTTTCCTATGTACTTTGCGTAGAGCGACCGAGCGGTTGATATGTCGTCGGTACCGCGGATGATCGAGCGCGCATCCTGAAAAACTGTCAACTCAAATTCGCCAGTGCGAAATCGCAGCAGATATTCGTTGAACTTAACATCCCCGTTTGGTCTTAGGCGTTCAGCAAGACTGACAAAATCGATCCTCGCCGCATTGGCCGGGGAGAGCTGCACGGCATTGCGACCACACAAAACAGCCGCAAACTCACTGGCAGTCGCAGCGAGGGTTTCAAAACGCCCAAGCGCGCAAGTCGGGCAATCAGCCAGCGGCGCCCCAGGCTTGATCCGGCGCCACTCATTTCGCCAGACGTCGAACTGCATTAGCGACTGATGCAGATCCTCCAAATGGCCCGTCAATAGCTTCAACGCTTCGGTAACCTGAACCGCAGCCACGACGCTGATGATCGGCATGATCACGCCGGCGGTGTCACAGGTTGGCGCGCTGGCGGCGGGTGGGGTTTCTTCGAACACGCATCGCAAGCAGGGCGTTTGATGCGGACGAACGGTCATTGTTACGCCGTACGAACCGACAGCCGCTCCATAAATCCAATTGACTTCATGCTTCACACAAGCGTCGTTGATCAGGTAGCGAGTGGCGAAGTTGTCGGTGCCGTCGAGTACCACGTCGCAATCGCTGATCAGACTTTCGATATTCGAATGATTGACGTCGATGACTTCGGCTGCAACGACGATGTCGGAGTTCACTGCGGCGATGTGCCTAGCGGCTGCAATCGCTTTGGGAAGTCGCTCCGCAGCGTCTGACTCAGTGAACATTGTCTGTCGTTGCAGGTTTGAAGCTTCAACGAAATCGCGATCAGCTATGCGCAAGTGGCCCACACCCGCGCGCGACAGACTTTCGGCCTGCGATGAGCCAAGCGCGCCACAACCAACGATTAAGACTCGAGCGTTGCGAAGTCGCTCTTGCCCCTCGGCGCCAATTCCGGAAAACAGGATCTGGCGACTGTAGCGTTCAGACGTTGCTGATGTGGTTTGAGTTTCTGCGTTCAATCTCTGGACCCAAGGTTCAGTTCCGGGTCGTTATCCCTACCGACGAGATTCCGACCCACGTATTCCGGCCAACACATCTGCTACTCCCTTCTCAGCAGCCGCTCTCATCTCCTTCCCTGGCGCCTCAACGCCGGTCCATAACTTGAATTGCGCCGCCGCTTGCGAAACGAGCATCGATAGGCCGCCAAGCGTTTCGCAACCCGCATCATGCGCCTCGCGCAACAATTGCGTCTCGCTCGGATTGTAAACTAAATCGTAAACTAAACGCGCACCGCGCAACTGCTCAGCATTCGCAGGCGTTTCGTTCATGAAACTCCCCATCGTTCCCAACGGCGTCGCGTTAATGACTACGTCGAACCCACCGAACGCCGCGTTCTCAAGCTCAAGATAAGCCGCACCAAACTCGGTTGCCAGTGCCTGTCCAGTCTTGGAATCACGCGCGAAGACAACCGCGCTGGCGCCTTCGTTTCTCAAACTCCACAGAACCGCTCTAGCAGCTCCACCGGCTCCAATCACCGCCGCCCGCAGGCCGCGTAACTCACCTGAAACCTCTTTAAGTGAGCTAACAAAACCCTGAACATCCGTGTTGTAGCCGCACAGCCGATCTCTATCGATGACGATCGTATTCACGGCGCCAATCTCCTTCGCCGCGGGATCGGTCCAATCGAGATGATTCATCACGCTACTTTTGTGAGGCGCTGTAACGCTTAGCCCGCGCAGGTTCCAATCGAGTTCTCGGGTTCGCGGATGCGCCATCCTCGTGATGAAGTGATTCAGATTTTGAACCTCAAAAGGCAGGAACACGGCGTTGGTGTCCGTCGCTTCGAATGCGGCGTTGTGAATTCGCGGCGAGAAGGAATGCGCGACAGGCTTGCCGATGATGCCCAACACCTGAGTTTGTCGATCGATCGCGTCGATCCGGTAGACGCTCTTAAGCTCGTCGGCAGTTACCTGACCCGGCGCCGTGGATTGATCAATGGTGGATGCCGCATAAGTTAGAAACGATCCTCGCGATGGCCCCAGGACGCGAGTGGGAATTCCCGACTGGCCCATAGCGATAGCAATCAGCGCTCGTCCTTCAACCTGGGCATGCTCGAGCAGATGAAAAATCGGCAAGCAGTCAAAGGCGTCGTCAGCACGCACAGCAATCTTCAGGATACGTGCCGGCGTGGCGAGCATTCGCTCATAGATCTTTTCGAGATCGTCCGGAACACCTTCGAAGTCATGATGCGAACAGATGACCCGATTCCAATCGATTGAGGATTCGCTGATGGCTAACCGTGCTACGAGCTCAAGCTCGATATCATAGAAAGCAGCCTTCGCAAGTTCTTCCGAACGCCAGAAATCAGAGCGAATCTCACTGGTAATTGAACGGCCACCCTGATCAGCTGGACGAAGAGTGAGTATCACCGGACTCTTTGCTGCCACTAGCAACTCGGGCAGTCGTCGGACGACGCGATCAAACTCAACCTCGTCGAGGCAATCGAGTCTGAACTCGAGCAGATCAGCTTGCGATGCCGCTAATTGAAGAGTCGCTTCTAAAGCGCGCTGGGTAGGTGCGCAGATGGGAATGCAGACGAGAGGTTTGCGATGGCTCATTAGAGAGAGTGACAGGTGACAGGTGACAGGTGACAGGTGACAAGCAAGAGGCTAATTCTTCGCCGATCTTCAAGCTCACATAATCACTAGTTCTTTAGGTTTGCTCTTTCTTGTCACTTGTCACTTGTCACTTGTCACTTGTCACCTGTCACTTGTCACTTGTCACTTGTCACCCTGTCACCTGTCACCTGTCACTTGTCACCTGTCACTTGTCACCTGTCACCTGTCACTTGTTGTCACTCGTGGAATCCAGATGCTGCGTCGGAGCCTCAGCGCCCAAATGACGCGTGGTTCCCTCGGTCACGCTCGGCGGCGGCGCTACCAGCTCGCCGGTATTTCGACGTTGAGTAAACGCAGTAACCCGCGGTTGGAACGAGCCAGCCGCCGACGGAGGTTGAAATGCACCTTGCAAAGATTTCGGGTGCAAAGCGGCCTTCTTTTCCTGCTCTTTGTGACGAATGAATTGAGCGACGCCGGTTCCCATCATCGAGAAGGCCGGTATCAACATCCAGAACCACCAGCCGCGTCCAATGGAGAACGAAAGCGCGATGGCGACGAACAAGAACCCGAACCCCATAAACGCATTGCGAAATGCGCCGTCGATCCCAGCTTCCTTTCCGGCTCGTTTCGTCTGTCGCGTTCCGCAAAAGCTCGACTCGGACTTATCCTGCTGCGGTAGTTCTCCGCTAAGCGCCTGCGGTACGAGACTGATGTTTGCGCCGCACACCCTGCAAAAACTCGCGCCTTCAAGGTTCTGACTAGCACATTTGGGGCAGAACATGGTTACCTCCGATTCAAGCTTGACAGCCTTTTTCACAGTTACACTACGTTGTCAGTGGTACTTTTTGTTTCGCGGCCCGTTGCCGCCGAGCTTCGTATAACAGTACGCCAGCAGCTACGGAAACATTTAGTGATTCGAGCTGGCCAACGATAGGAATGCTCAACAACGCGTCACAATTCTCTCGCACCAGCCGATGCAGACCCGAACCCTCGCTACCGAGAAAAATCGCCGTCGGTAAAGTCCAATCCCACTCGGTGTAACTAGCCGCTCCATCCGTGGCAGCGCCAACGACCCAGATGTTACGTTCTTTCAATTGCTCTATCAATCGAACCAGGTTCGTCACCCGGGCCACTGGAACGTATTCCAAAGCACCGGCTGCGGCCTTGGCCACCGTCTCGTTCAAACCAACCGCACGCCGCTCCGGAATAAAGACGCCGTGCACGCCCGCACACTCCGCCGTTCGCAGGATCGCTCCGAGATTGCGCGGGTCTTCGATGCCATCAAGCCCGAGGGCAAGCGGCGGATCCAGACCAGAGATTCGCGCCGTTAGGTCATCAAGCAGCTCATCGGCTTCACGATAACGCGCAGCAGCGAGGCGAGCGACTACGCCTTGATGAGTTTGGTTCTGAGAACTCGTCAGACTGCGTTCGAGGTTGATCCGTGGAACACGATGCACCGGAACTCTCGCTTGCTTTGCGAGGTCGAGAAGCTCCCGCACGCGCTCGTGACGCGCTCCTTCAGCGATCGTTATCTGCTCAATCTGTCGCCGGCCAGCGCGCAACGCTTCGAGAACCGGGATGAGACCAAAGATCGTCTCAGTCGGACTCGCTCCCTCGGCATTTGTCAGGTTCGGTTTTTCCGGTGCTCGTCGTGGTTTTGAGAACTTCATACGTTGTGTGGTGAGCGGAGCCTTTGGAGTGCGCCGACTTGTCGGGGCTCGTTTCAGTCGCGATCCGTCCAA
>JBGTLE010000336.1:0-6954 GCA_041744295.1 Pyrinomonadaceae bacterium
ATCGAACCATTTCAAGGAGCTGCTACGGGCGTGGGAGGAATTTTGCGCGACGTCTTTACGATGGGCGCGCGCCCAATAGCGGCGCTGAACAGCTTGCGTTTCGGTTCGCTTGATCAGGAGCGACACGGCCGCCGCAATCGCTCATTGTTAGCGGGCGTCGTGGCAGGAATTGCTCATTACGGCAACGCATTTGGCGTCGCGACCGTCGGCGGTGAAGTTGCGTTTGACGATGCTTATGCTTTCAACCCCCTGGTCAACGCCTTTGCCCTCGGCCTCGTCAAAGAGGACCAGATCTTTTTCGGCAAAGCCACTGGCGTTGGCAATCCAGTGTTGTACGTTGGGGCAAAAACCGGGCGCGACGGCATTCATGGCGCGACGATGGCTTCCGCGGAATTTGATGAAGAAGCTCTTGAAAAGCGACCGACGGTCCAGGTCGGCGATCCGTTTCTCGAGAAGCTGCTTTTGGAAGCCTGCCTCGAAGCAATGCGGAGCGGGGCGGTAGCCGGAATCCAGGACATGGGCGCAGCGGGTTTGACCTCGTCATCGTGTGAAATGGCCGCCCGCGCGGGAACCGGAATCGAGCTCGATCTTTCGCTTGTGCCGCAACGCGAAGAGGGCATGACCGCCTATGAGATGCTTCTTTCTGAATCTCAGGAGCGCATGCTTGTCGTGGCCCATGCCGGACGCGAACGAGAGATCGTCGATATCTTTCGCAAGTGGGACCTGGATGCCGTGGTTATCGGACGCGTGCGCGAAGGCAATCGCATGCAGGTGATCCACGAAGGCGAGCTGGTCGCTGATATTCCCGTAAACGCACTGACTGACGAAGCCCCCGTTTACGAACGTCCGATGAAACCAATCACGGTGAACGAGGAGTCTTCGTTCGCGACGTCAACTTCCGGTATTCCGGCAACCGAAGCGCTGGTAAAGCTGCTCGCCTCTCCAAACATTTCCTCCAAGCAATGGGTCTATCGTCAATACGATCACATGGTGCGGACGAACACTGCCGTCTTGCCAGGGGCTGATGCCGCAGTGGTGCGCATCAAGGAGACTCGCAAAGCACTGGCGATGTCGCTCGATGGGAATGGTCGCTATTGCGCAGCCAATCCGCGCGAGGGCGCAAAGCTGGTTGTGGCAGAGGCAGCCCGCAACGTCGTTTGCGTTGGCGCTCGGCCCATAGCTATCACGAACTGTCTTAACTTCGCCTCGCCCGAACGTCCGGAAGTGATGTGGTCCTTCTCGGAAGTCATTGACGGCATGGCCGAAGCCTGTCGAGTTTTCGGCACGCCGGTGGTGTCCGGCAACGTTTCCTTCTACAACGAGACAGAAGGCCGGGGAATCCTCCCAACACCGGTTATCGGGATGGTCGGTCTGGTGGAAGACGTGAAACGAGTCTTGCAGCCGGGGTTCAAGAATGAGGGAGATGTGGTGGCGCTGTTGGGTGCTACTGCCGACGATCTTTCCATCAGTGAGTATGCAGTCACGGTTGAAGGTCGAACCACTGCGGAGCTGATCCAACACGGTCGCGTGCCACGGATTGATCTCGAGCGTGAACGCGCGGTGCAGGCGGCGTGTTTGGCAGCTGCGGAGGCAGGGTTGCTTCAATCCGCACATGATTGTGCCGACGGCGGCCTGGCCGTGGCACTGGCTGAGAGTTGTTTTTCATCGCTCAATCGCGAAGCCGTTGGAGTTGAGGTGAACCTGATTGGTGAATTAGCTGAGGCCTGTTTGCTGTTTAGTGAAAGTCCCTCGCGGATTGTAATCAGCTTTGCCGAAGCGAATAGCGCGGAGATCCAGGCGATTGCCGAGGCGGAAGGAGTTCCAGTGACTCTCCTCGGACATGTTGCTGGTGACCAACTCCGAGTTTCCATCAACGGCTCAGAAACTTTGGCTACCCCAGTTACACAGCTCGAAGAGTCCTGGCGCGATGCGCTGCCTGGCAAACTACAGGCGGAGGCGATGGCGGCTGCCAAAGAATAGTCCGTTTTCCGTCATTGGTCTTTGGTCTTTGGTCTTTGGTCTTTGATTTTCCTGCCTGTTTTGTCGTTTCTAATTTAATCAAGCTGCTGACCTAACGAGACCAAAGACCAAAGACCAAAGACCAAAAACGGACAACGGACGCTGCTCCTCATGCACCCAGTAATCTACTTAAACAAAACCATGGTTGAGGCGACCAAGGCGCGCGTCGCGCCGGTGTCGTCGGCAATGCTCTATGGCCGCGGCGTCTTTACCACCGTTGCGATCTATGGCGGTAAGCCGTTTCGGTGGATGGAGCACTGGCAACGCCTGTCTCAAGGCGCTGAACGTCTGAATATCGATTGCACAGATCTCACCGAATCAGCAATCGGAAAAGCTATCGAGAAACTAGTCTCAGTTAACGAAGTGGAAACTGGTCGCGCTCGAGTGATCCTGCTGGCTCGCGACGGTCGTGATTTTTGGCGGCCGGCCCGTCCTGGTTCGAGGCAAACCGACCTGCTGATCATGACCGCGGATCAACAGCAAGTGCGTGCCGCCGGTCTTTCACTCGCCGTGTCACCCTTTCGCACCAACACAGCTTCGCCGCTGGTTGGGATCAGGAGCTTGAACTACCTGGACCATGTGTTGTCCTGGGAAGAGGCGCAGGTGAGAGAGTTCGACGAAGCTGTCATGCTAAACGAGCGTGGTGAGATCGTTTCCGCAACCATGGCAAACACCTTCTGGGTCAAGGAAGGGACCATTCACACACCGACGATAAGTACTGGCGCGTTTCCCGGCGTCACACGCAGCACCGCGATGGACCTCGCGAAAAAGATGTTTGTGCCGGTGCTGGAAGGGGTGTACGAATTGAGTGATTTGGGCGAAGCCGACGAGATCTTTCTCACGTCAGCCAGTTTGGGTATCGGGCTGGTTACAACTTTCGACTTTCGCCAGTATGCAATTGGGCCGGGGAGCGTCGCTTCGCGATTGCGAGCTGCTTTTCAGAAACTAACCGGCCAGGAGCCGGAATGCTGAGGTATAGTTTTTCTAACACAGCTGCCGGCGAGACGCGATGCCCCTACAACTATTTTTTAACGAGCACGACTGGTGCCTGATCGGCCGCGCGGATCTTTTCAAAAAAGCTTCTCACCGCTTGATACTGATCAGCTGGAATCGTCGCCGCACGTTGCGCCAGCGCGCGCACAAAAACCAATTCGTCGTCCTTGACCTCATAGCTTGTCCTATACGAGCCAAACGATGTATTTACGTTGACTGCATCGGGTAGCTCGTCAACTTGAAAGCCATCCGGAAGCTTCACTTTCACCGTTTCAGTAAACGCACGTGACCCGAGAACCACCGGATGGTGCCTTATTGGATCGGTGAGAAACACCGACTCGCGCCGCGAGACGATCGCGGGATTGAACACCAGCAACCGGTTCTGCATTAGCTGACCATAACCTGAGGCGGAGAAATCGAGATCGAGGACAAATCGCCCTTCGACGTTGTGATCGACGGGTTCGACACGAGACACTTTCGCCGTGGTTGCGCCGCGGGTCACCCACTCTTCAATCATCTGTTTGTAGCCGGCGCCCGAGAGTCTCTTGAACAACGCTCGTTCGGTCACGGCACGCTGGCCCGTCGAGCGTTCCGTAATCATGGCGGTGATTGCGCCTTCGGACGATAGGACAACATTTGCTTCACGCGAGAGCTGACTCGATTCGGGCGGCATGACCGGCATTCTCGTTAAGGTCCCGTAGTCGCCGGCGATAATCAGCGCCAGGCTGCCCTGTTCCGCATCAGGGAGATCGCCAACCGGCGTGTGCTCATCCGTAGCGTCGAAGATCAGTAAACGGCCGAGCGTCGGATGTTGAATGACGGTTGGCAAGTTGATTTCAGAACCCACCTTTACTGCGATGATGCAGTGATTGAACTGACGCGGCGAAACCCAATCTTCGCGCACGAACGTCGAATCTCCCGCGTAGATCGCAATCGGATAAGCGGTAATGTCGAGCACTTTCAACATCGTCCGCATCAGGTTCGCTTTGTCTTTACAGTCGCCATAAGCCTTGGCCAGAACTTGCGCGGCGGAGTGCGGTCGATAACCGTTGCCACGACCGATACCGATGTCGATCGAGATGTATTGCAGCCGCTGAACAAACTGCGCGATTGCGCGAATCTTGTCGAGTTCAGTTTTTGCGTTAGCGGTTAGCTCGCGAGCCTTGGCGGTAACGTTGGCGTCCGCGACAGCCTGCGGATCGTGTAACTCGCTGGCCCAGCGAGAAACCTGCGTCCAGGTTTCGAAAGCTCTCGTGCCGCCGCCCGAACCTGTGTCAGGTTGGAAATAACTGATCGCGATGCGCGGCGCGAGATTGCTTACCTTGGGACTGGCGGCCTCGTGGCGAATCGGCGCCAGGTCCCGGAGTTCCCAGGTATAGGTGGACCCGTTAATCTGCGGCTCAATGCTGGTGCGATTGTAGGCCACGCTTTTCGCGCGCCAGCCTTCAGGGAGGGCCAAGCTATAGCGGGAGACTAGCGTCGGCAAGCGGCTTTGAAACAGCCAGACGTCCTGGTTGAAAAGCGGGCGCTCTTCACTAATCGACTGATAGCCAAAGACGCTACCCGCATCTGCCTCGGCGCTGGCGTTGATGGACTTGATTCTGAATTCATCGTAGATGTCGTTGGGATCTGAAATGTGATCGATGACATCGTCCTTGCCATACTTCTTTATGTTTCCGTTAGAGCGGATCAGCCACGCTCGAATCTCACGAACTTTGCCACTGTTCGTCAAATAGAGTTCGTCAGCGCTTGCGAAAGTTCTGCCGTCTTGTGTCAAAACACGAACGGCGAAAGTGGTGACCGTCGTGAGCCGGCCATCAGGACCAACAGTAACAACCTGTTCGTCGTGAAGAACCACTGCGGGAATATCTTTGTTATAGCTTGGGATTTTTGCGGCAGCCGCCTGTAACAGCCACGGCGGCGTCTCATCGCCGGGAGCGGCTGAAACAGTAAGACCCGCGCCGCACAAGGCCACGCAGAGAACGAGTGCTCTTAATTTCATTTAGACGTACTCCCGATTACCGAGTGTGAGAAGGATAAGCTGCAGAAAGATTACTTCGCTGCCTGCTTCAATGTGATCGCATGGTTGTCCTGCTTATGCATCTCGTCGAAGTAGGTCTTCAATTGTTGGTAAGAATCAGTGGGGAAGACGATGTGTCCGTCGCCACCAAAAAAGAAGTTCCGCTTGTAGATCAAAGTGCGCTTATCTGTCGTAGCCGACAAGACCGGTTTGTATTCACTGATTACGCCCCCGCTGATTGGCGTTGGTCCATCAACATTGTCGAATTCATAACCAGACGGCAGATGCAACGTCACTTCATCACTCTCAGACCAGGGGTAATGAAAATAGATTGGATACTTGCGAACACTCGCAGAGAAGAGTGGCGCCACCCCGCGCTGGAAAACCGCCGGCTGAATGAACAGTCGTTTGCCGGTGCGTTGCGCATAGCCTGGCACCCGGACATGAAACTTGTAAGTAAAGGGTTTCACCGGCTCGTTAATGTTCTCAATCTTAAGATGGGTAATTTCCGCGGTACTCATTTGCGCTTTGATCTCATTGCGCAAGTTCTCTTCGCGTTCCGCGGGTGAAGCGTTGTCGTTCTCCTCTTTTCGCTCGACACCGAGGTGTCCCGTAAACTCGATCTGTACGTCGCCTGCAAGCGTTCCTTCTTCGTCGAGTTTCAGATTCGCGGTGCGCTTCACGCGCGACTTGTCGGCCCGGGAAAGAGGCGTCCTGACCCAGACTGGTTGCTTTGAGTCGGTCACCAAAGAATCCTGGCCCTCTTCCTGCCAGCGCAACATTCCGACAGTAACGTAGTTCGTCCCCGGATCATAGAACTTCCAGGTTTCGCCGAATCGGACGGCAATGCTCTTGGCGCTGAGAAAGTAGCTGTTCGGTGTGTTGCGATCGAAAAAGATATCGCTGCGGTCCGGTGCGAGAACTACCCGCGCCTCCATACCGGAAGCTGTGACCAGAGCGTTGAAAAGCATGTTGATGTCAAACCAGGTGCCAACGCCCTGCTTCAGCGTGTTGCTCGGAGACTTGTTCTCTTTCAGTTTCTGGTACTGTTCGACCGTCAGGCCAGCCGCATCGTCGCTCGCATTCTTAATCTTGTCGCGACAAAAGTTGTACAAGCGATCGACCTTCTCTTCGTCTGTTTGGGCACCCGCAGTAGCCTCGGCGGCGGCCCGCTTGATGTCTTCGTTCGCCTTGAAAAGGTCTTTCTTGTCAGCGTAGTACCCCTTACCCACGTCGTTCCAATAATTCTGCGGAATCAGCTTGTCGCCGCGATCGTAATAGATCAGCATCCACGCCTTAATCTGATTTTCCGGGGGCATGCGGGATTCTTCGTGCATAGCGGGCACATTCAACATGGTGGTGCTGTGAAAACCGTTGCCTTCTTTCTTGAACGGAGAACTCTCGCCGTGCAAGGTCAACGAGCGCATCCCATAACCTGGATACGGATAAGGCTTGATGAAGTAAGTAATGCGCTGGACCGGAATATTCCGCTGGAAGTCGAGCCGGACGTAGTTGGCGTCCTGTTTGACTCTAACCTCGCGCCAGCGGTATTCGATGATGCAACCAGGTTCGATCCCCGGCATAGCGAACGACTTTGCCTTGAACTTCACGCCGCTGGTTTTCACAATAGTGCGTTCGAAGATGTCTTCCTTTTTCAGTTGTACGATAGTGCCATCAGCCTTTATGGTGCGTGCCGCAATGTCTTGCACCCTCGTTTCAGAACGCAGAATCTTGCCGAAAGGAATGTCGATCTTGCTTTGCGACTCGCGGCCCCGATCAGTAAAAACTTTGATCCGAAGATAGTGCGTGAAAATCAGGTCGCCCTGCTCATCGTCGTCGACTCTGACTTCCCAGAAAAGGGCTTCGGCATCAGCCTCCTTCTCAACGGTGGCGGTCTTGAGGGTGAGATGGGTGGGCTCGAT
>JBGTLE010000337.1:0-6178 GCA_041744295.1 Pyrinomonadaceae bacterium
TCATCTTGTGACCACTCAGCGGTTCGCAGTCCTTCCGGGAGTTCTGCCATCCCGGCGAAGATCAATCCAATTGCATTTTGGTTCGCATCGACAACGACAGATCCGCTATCGCCGCTTGCGACGAACTTTGCGAACTCCGGCAACGCCGGTTCGATCAAAGACTGATCCTGAAAGAACGCCGATTGGCCCGTGCGGTCATAGCGAATCCAGATATCAAGATAGATTGAGAGGATCTGGCCTTCCGTGTAACCAGTGGTTCGTCCAAACTTGCGGACCGCTTCGCCGATCTCGATGTGCTCCTTTTCAACGTACCCTTTGATTGAGCCTATCAGCGGTACTAGAGGCTTGTGTTGCTGCGGACCCCAAAGCCTGGCGATGGCTGCGTCGATGTGATTCGGGTGTTTGATCTCGCCCTCGAATTTCAGCGGAAAAAAATTCACCAACGATCCGATTGGTCGATTGTTTGCTGATTCCCCGGGACTTGGCTGCACTATCAGATCGCCCTCGTCAATCTTCGTCTTTCGCAGATCCGCGAAGACATGTGAATTGCTTAAAAGATGAATCTCCTTCCGGCGCGAAAACCTGCTTTTGCGATAGCAGAAATAGCCGATGGTTCCACTCTCGCCGGTGAGATTGATGTTGGCGCCACTTAGGCCGCCGAGGATTACTTCCTGCCGTTCGCGAATGCCATTGCGGACTTGGACCAGATCGCCAGTCACTTCCTGTGTGCATTCAGCAGTGAAGCTGGCGATGGGCATTTCGATCAGAACGAGCCGAATGCCGCGATAGTGATTCGGCAACGCCCCGGCGGTGGAGCCTGGCCACAACTCTTGATTAACGTCACTGATGAAAACCTGGATGCAGTAATCGTTGCTGCCAGGCGCCAGTCCGATTCCTACTGCGTGAATGGTATTGGAAAAGCCCGGCTGTAAATACCTGGAACTCAACTCACGTTTGATCTTGATGACGCGTTTGAGCAGCCGGTAATTGGCGCGCAACGGTCGCCGCTTTAACGCCTGCGAGCGTCGATACCGTCGAACGAAAAACCATATAAGCCAGGCAACCGCCAATCCCGCTATGCTCCAGGTAATTGCGTCGTAATAGTAGATCTCCTTCCAACCGCCTCCTTCTGAGCCGGACCATATCAAATGTCTTTTAAGAATGAGCAGCGCCATGGTTGGCTCAGAGATCGTCAATCGAAGGCGGATCGTCTACCACGATCGGATGGCAGAAATCGCGCTGGCTTATCGCTCCCGCCATCTCATCCGCGGCGACCGGGGTGAGGTCAAAGTGTTTACCGCTGGCGCAGGATAGATAGCGGTAATAGTCGGGCAAGTCGCTGTAAACCGAGTTGGCGCTGTAGTCCATATTCTTGATCTCAATCTTGTAAGGCAGACCTTCAACGCGTTTAAGCCGGTGCGTCTCTTCCTTATCACCAATCCGAATTGTGAACGTCACTTCGTCGCCTTCGATCTTGACGCCCATTGTTTCCGCTACGTTCCCGAAAACCTCTCGTTGCGTTGCTGTTCCGGCGGCATCCCTTTCGACCTTCTCAAAGAAAAGGTTCCGATCGAGTTTGTGTGAATAGAACAGTCCGTTGCTAATGTAGATCTTTGCCAGCGGATAGCCCTGATTCGCGGTGGGAGCAAGTTCCGCAGCGCCGTGCAAGGAATGCATGTTCACCAGCCAGCGAAAATCATTGACGTCAGGGGAATCAAGCCGGTCAAAGTCTCCTTGCTGATAAGTCTCGTAGCCTTCAATCGCCGGATTGCTCGCGGTGATTTCGAGCTGCACGTCATCTTGCGGCAAGTTTTCATAGGTCGCGACGTCCTGATAGACGACCAGGTCGCTATCGGCGTCGTCTTGATAGACCGGTTTCTGTAGTTTGATCGTCAGCGTGTGTTTTCGATCGCGAAGGGCGGCGACTTCACCTCTTTTTCGATCCTTGTTGAAACAGACGATACCTAGACCGGTGAATCTAACCAGCGCGGTGGCCGAACTTTCCTGGACAGACATTGGGGTTCTCCTGACTGAGGTTAAGTTTGAGTTGAGAAAAAGCTTTCAGGTTAGAGTGTCGTGAGCGCGCAAAATGTAACGCGTTGGTGAAGTCAGTACCATAACGGGGTGTGGTCGGGTCCACGATTCTGATCACAATTCCACGGCTGAATGCGTATCGACCGACCGACCTTTGCAAAGGACTGGGCGTTGATGCGGCTGCCCCGACCCGACGCTGACGCGCTACAGTACTGACTTCATGGACTTGAGTCCTCTTCTTGTCCCTTCATTAGGTTCGCGTGGATGAGATTCCAGACTGTTTGCGCAAAGCCCATTCGCGATGAGAATTCAGTCAGACGCAACGCGCGATTCCGAATTTCTTAACGCACGTTTTTTGTTTCCGGACAGCGACAATCTTTGTCGTCCCATGGAAGTGAAGTATTACTTGCCACTCATATGTCGCAGTGAGTAACCGCGGCGCACACCCATTGAAAGAAAGTGTGTCGTATCTGATCGGGCCCCTCGTGGCCGTTGCCTCAAGCTGCTGGGGTTCAGCACCCGGTAAGTTCCGAGACTTTGCCTCGGCAATGACAACTGGTTTTTCTGAGTCAAAACCCGCTTCCCACGCAACGCCGTACTTCTTGAGAAACGCTTCCTTCTTGCTTGCCTTTTCGCTCTCGGTACATTCTTCGACCGGGTCCTTGTCTTTATCTTTGTACTTTTCCTCTTCAGGAACGGTTGTGACTTCAGTGACGCCTGTGAAATTCGCCGTCTCGTCCTGCGTCAAATTTTGAAAGGAGCGATTGGTCGGCGTGAAATCGGTCTTGCCGTAAATTGGTGTCACGTAGTAGTTGCCGCCGGCGCGGAGACCCTTGAACGTGTAAGTGCCATGGGCATCGGTCGTTGTTTCGGTGAGGTATGATCCTGCGAGCTTAATTCTGACTCCGCTGAGAGGCTGCTGTGCATCCGTCACTCGACCACTGATCTTGTAGACATCGGGTGCAACAACGCCAACGAAGTCGGCCGCCTCGTCCTTGCTCAGGTTGGCAAGAAAGCGGCTGCTCGGAGAGAAGTTTGTCTTTAAGTTAATAGGAGTGATGGTGTAACTGCCTCCCGCGGTAAGTCCAGTGAACGAGTATCTGCCGTTGGCATCCGTCGTCGTTGAAGTCAGTTTTGTACCCTCGATGTTGATCTTGACACCGCTCAGAGACTGACGCGCATCTCTCACTTGCCCGCTGATTTTGTAAATACGCACTGGGCCAGGAGGTGGTGGCGGAGGTGGTGAGTGAGTTTCTGTTGATCCAGTTTCTGGTGCTCGACTTTCTGGTGATCGAGTTTCCGATGGCGGCGATGGAGATGGAAGAATCCACGGAGGTGACTGTGCGACTGGATCCTCCCAGGGAGGAGTCGCAGGCATAGACTTATGAGTCTCGGTTGGATCTTCAACCGGCGCCGTTGTCGCGACCACAGCTTCTTTCGCCGGCGGTTTGAGATAGATCCAGCCGTTAATCGCCACAACGAAGACGACCATGGTTACGATTAACATCGTAACGGCACTTGAAAAGACGCGTCGCCACTTTACTCTTCGCTCTTGCCTTCTTAGCGCCTGGCCCTTCTCTTCGATTACTCGCGAGCCTTCGTTCCACTCCTCACTACTGCGATCAATGTTGCGAAGCGGTGTTCCGTCGGCGAGGCAAAATGCGAGTGCTTCGTCACCGTAAAATTCTCCGCATGTCGGGCACGTACGCATCATGACTAGTAGTAGGCGTAACCGCCGAAGAGTGAGAAAGCCGCCCAATAGAATGACGCGCGAGTGTCATCTCGCCGCAACATCTCGAGCTGGGCCTGCCGCAAGCTCTCAGCCGACGACATTCTTTTCTCTTTACGATTGCGGTGGAACGCGATCATCAAATCTCGGGTAGGCTCTGAATCAACCTTCCACTGACTGGCAACAACAACCGGCGCTCCCAGGGCGAGCAGAGTGCGGGCGATGCCGATGGCACCTTCACTCTTGTTGTAATGCTCGAACCCCGTCTCGCAAGCTGAAAGGACCACCAGTTTCGCGAGCGGCAACTTGTGTGTGGTGAGTTCTGCCGAACGTAGTTCACCAGCAGCAAACAATAATTTTGAATTGCCGGGCGATTGCCGGTTAGCAACAAAATGACCGGCGAAGTGGACGACTTCGACCTTAGCGAAATCATTCAGGAACTTCTGCCTCGTGGCTTCATCGGCGGTCAGCATGACAAATTTCGGGTAGATCGAGGCAATGACTTTGGCCTCGGTTTCGGCATCCCGCAAATCCTCGAGATGGCTGTTGTCCTCTCGATCAAAATTTGGATTTCCAACACTTAGGAGACGTTCTTGGCTGACCTGTTCTTTGAGTTTGGCGTTCTCGCTTGCCAGGATCAGAACCGAAGCGCTGGGCGAATAGAACACTGCATAGTTTTCCAGCAGATACGCGCCCGTGTTGGAAACCAACGTGGCAAACGAGAGTTGATGTAGAGACTTGTCGGGAACTAAGCAGAGTTGCTTTTCACGATCAAGATCGGGAGGGATCAAGAGGTCATAAAGGAATTCTGCCGCCTTCTTGATGTCCGACGGTGCGCTCTTGCCAAGGATAGCGGCTTGGTATTCATCTACTTTCTCTTCCAGTTCTGCCGCGGTGATCTGTCGCTCAATGACTGCCACGCGAGTCTTCGACACCAGCCATATCGCGAGTGTCTTCGGCAGCACGGCATACTGAACGAGCTGGACTTGTTCGGGCAGGCGAGCCTGAATTTCGGAAATTGATAGCGGCTGCGCCACCGGCCCAAAACTCTTTTCGACCTCAACGATCGACTGAGGCGATTGAACGAAATCCAAAAGGGAACGAGCCTTCGAAGCTTCCACGAAATCAAAAGCCTGATCACTCAAGCGCTGCTTAAGGGCGTTTTCGGCAGCCGCATCGAACACGATCTGTTCGTTGGCGAAGAATGCCTGACGCGAACCGTCTTCACGAATCGTGTTGCGATAGTCCTCGGAGAGTTTCAGGACTGTCTGCAACTCGCTAGAAAAGTTCTCCTGCTGATCGAGCTGCTGAAAGCAGAACAGTTTGCCTCTATGAATTTCATATAACCGCTCGGTCACTTCGGGGATCACAGCATAATGCGCAAGTGCTTGGTCGTAATCCGTCAAAGCTTCAGCGAAGTCTTTCGTCTTACTTTTTAGCTCGCCGAGCAGCGAATAGATCTCGGCGGTGGTGTGCCATTCCCCAGCGCCGTCACCTCGAGCCTGTGCAATTTGCAGGGATTCATTGGCATACATCAACGCAGCCGGCAGATCTTTTTTAGCCGCAGCGGCGTTGATTGTTCGGCGTAATGACTCATTTACGCGGCGAGTGGTGTGCCAATTCTCCCGAGCGATACCGAGACTCTCTCGAGCGAAACTCAGCGAAGTAGAGAACAGCCTGAGTTTTATGGAAAGGTCCGCCAATGTTCCTTTGTCGCGCCAGGACTGGGAGGGGTTTTGATAGTAGAGACCTCGATGGGTCAGCATCTTGTTCGCATAAAACAACGCTGGTTCCAGTTCACCGAGTTCGGAATAATTCTGGGCGATTGCCTGTTGAGCGTGCTGAATCTCAAAAGAGTTGTTTCCGGTCTCGGCCCAGCGCAACGCGGTTTTGAGATTTCGCGCAGATTCGGAGAAGCGGTTCTGTCGATAGTCTCCTATGCCGAGCCAGTAATAAGCGGGGGGCAACAGCACCAGGAACCTTCTCTCTTCAGCCGTGGCAATTAATGCGGTAAGGCGAATGCGGCTCTCAGCAATCCGCCCGACATCCGGTAGAAACTGCGCCGCCGAATTCTCTGCAATCGCCGCCTCGCAGACATTTCCGAGACGTGCGAAAAGATCTCTGCTTTTTTCGAAGTGGGATATCGCCTGAGCGGCGTTGCTGGCGGCCGCTTGCTGGCCGGCAACGAAACTGTCCTTTGCCTGGATTAGCTTTTGAATATGCGCTGGGCCAACGCTTGCGTAAAAGCTCGCTAACTCTAGAAAAAAAGACTCCCCGGCTTGCACCTGTTCCGTGTTGCCGATGTAGCTCAAGGCCTCGATACTCTCCGTCGCCTCGCGCTTGTCGTTGCGTTGCTTCGCGAGCAAGTATCGCCGAGAGAGTTGCAGCGGCAAGATGCTGGGTTTTAATGAACCC
>JBGTLE010000338.1:0-12082 GCA_041744295.1 Pyrinomonadaceae bacterium
GGGATCCTCCCCCTGGAACAACCATCGTTGAGGAACCCGGTGAGGTTGGCGTCTACCGTGCTCGCTGGGTGTTCAGTGAGCCGATCCGTCAACAGCCTTATGAGATAGCCCTTCGGTTTAGGGACTGCCGAACCGGAAAGCTCTACCAGAAGCCAGGTTTAACGCCGCCCGAGCTTACGGTCACCTATACCGTCAAACCGGAACTGTGCACAAACTGTCCAGTCTGTCCTGCGATCCAGGAGTTCAATATCGTTTGCCCAGCAGCAAGAGAAAAGAAATCCGCCTCCGAGAAATCTGAGGTTACTGTCTCGACAAGTATTGTCATTGAGAACACTGCGAAGGATGTAACTACCACGTACCAGTGGACCGTTTCTGCGGGCACGATTGTTGGCAAGCAGGATGGTCCCGAAATTAACCTCGATTTGACAGGAGTCTCGGACGCGGTGAAAGTAAACGCAAGGGCAATCGTGAAGGCGCCAGGCTGTCCGGAAGTGATTAGAGATGATGATTGCATTCTTCCTCCACTGCCTCAGGAGTGTTCTGTCTTCGATTCGTATCGAGACATCGAGTTTAATGACGAGAAGGCACGTCTCGATAACTTCGCGATCTTCTTACACGGAGAACCGAGTTGGACTGGGTACTACGTTGCTTACTCTGGCATTGGATGTTTCGGCGATTTGTTTACCGACAAGCGGCGTGACTTCAGAGGTAATCGCAGTCGCCAATATCTCACGATTACTCGCGGCTTGGGCGACTTCCGGTTGAGCAACCTCATGGTTGGAAGAACGGAACGAGATAGCTACGGGGTGGTTTTGTGGGCTTGCCCGGCGAACCTGCGTCCTCCGACGGAGCGTACCGAGGAGCGAGTTCAGCGGCCTCTTCGTAATGCTGACTGTCCCGCCAAGAACAAAACTCGCAAGAAGAAAAGAAACTAGCCACCTAATCGTTGGAAGGGGAAAGATCGAACTTGCAGTACACCTGAGGAGTAACGATGGCAACGAACATTAACGTGATCAGATTCATACTAGTAGGTGGGCTTTCGCTTTCAGTCGCTCTTTACTCTCCGGTGGCAAGTGTAGGCGGCAAGGCTGTGACTGCATCTTCGCCCGCTGCTCGTTGCAATGAGAACACGGAGGGCACACCGACCGACCTGGCGGGAACGTACTCAGGTAGTATCGCATATTCCGCAAAAGATCTCTCCGGCAATGCAACCCTTGAGGTTGGCCCTCTTCATGCACTTGAGAGGTTTAGATTCAATCGGTTTTCGATTACCGCCGGCACCTTAAAGCTGACGGGCCGAATCATCTCCATTACAACATGCGGCTACACGACAGTAACGATGTTCTTCGATCACGATGCCGGTAGTGCCAATACCAGCGATCCCCCCACTATTCTTTCATTGCGCGCCTGCAAAAGTGGGCGCAAATTCAGCCTCTCGAACGCAACAACCAACCCAAGTCGACACACGTTTTCGTTCTGTTCTGACCTTGTCGAAATCGTGGACACGGGACGATGGGGTCGTGGCTGCGAACCCTTAAGATTTAGTGAGTGCCGATAAAGTTCGCTTAATCTGGACGCGTCGGATTTGTCCACAAGTGACTGTCACTTCCTACTCCAGTCCTCACAGCTTTTCTTCGACAAGGTGCGCGTCGTACCCGCGATGGCGAGCTGTGACTTAAAGCAGACGAGCCGTTTGTCGACGCGACTATGTGGCCACATTGTCGCTGTCTCATAAGACGGCCGTTTCGGTGAGCAGCCGTCCTTCCCGGAAGCGATCAATGCTGAGCTGATGGGTGTCGATGAGATCAGACTTGCCTTGTAAGATCAAATCCGCAGTGATGCGGCCCGCTGCCGGCGAGTGCATGACCCCGTGACCGCTGAAACCGTTGACGAAGTAAAGTCCGGAGACATTCGCTGCCGGGCCGATGATCGCATGATGGTCTGGTGTCATTTCGTAAAGGCCGGCCCAAGCGCGCCGGGGATTGACGGAAGCATCGACGAGGCAGGGAACTCTGTCGGCAGCTCGCGTCAGTATCTTCTCCACAAAGGTCGCATCAAAGTCAGTCTTAAAGCCGGGCGTTTCTTCAGGGTCGTTCCAAGCCAGCAGAATGCCCGCGCCTTCGCGTCGAAAATGAAAGCCCGTAGACATATCAATCACCATCGGAAAGCGCTTCGGTAGTTTGTCGAATGGTTCGGTCGGCACCAGTTGACGTCGCAGCGGCTCAACCGGCAGTTCGGCTCCAGCCATGCTTGCGACTTCGGCGGCCCAGGCCCCGGCCGCGTTCACCACCACTGGTGTTGCGACGAATCCTCGAGTGGTCATCACACCGGCAACCCGGCCCGACCTTACTTCAATTCCGCTCACCTGCGTGTTTAGCCACAAGCGCGCACCGAGTTCGCGTGCGTTGAGCATGAACCCCATCATTACGCTGTGGGGATCGACAAAGCCGTCGGTGCCGCAATAGGTTCCGCCAAGCACATCATCGACGCGCAGTTGCGGAACAAACTCACTGATGTCTTCTCGAGAGACGATCTCTACGTTGGTAACGCCCAACGCATTTTGTCGCTCGCGATTGGCTTTCAAGTATTCGAGTTGCTTTTCATTGGTTGCGCAGAAGAGATAACCATGCGCGCGATAGTCTGCCGGATGCCCAACTACGTCGTCGAACTTTGAAAAAAAGTCGATCGAGTAGCGAGACATTTGAATGTTTACGGCCGTGGAAAACTGCGCTCGTACGCCTCCCATGCTCTTGCCGGTCGAGCCTTTTCCCTGATGTGCCTCGCGTTCGGCCACGAGCACGTTGGTGCAGCCCTGCTGGGCCAGATGGTAGGCAACGCTCGAACCGACAATGCCGCTCCCGATGATTACCACGTCTGCAGTTTCCGTCATGTTGTTGTCCGGATCGATCATTCGTAGAATGTTGCGCGAGGATAAGCTGAAACTGAGGCGGGGACAAAGAGGACGCGGGGACGCGGGGACGCGGAGAGACGGAGACGCGGAGAGACGGAGAGACGGAGAGTTTACCGGCGTAACGGGCTTTGGTACTCAGCACTCAGCACCCCGCACCACGCACCCAGCACTCCGCACTCAGTACTCAGCACTCAGTACTTTTAAATTTATGAGGTGACCCCATGGATCTACGCTACCCAGTTGGAGAGTTCGAGTTGTCAGAATCAATTGACGCTGAAAAGCGCAACGAACTGATAGACGAAATCGCGGAAACGCCTGACCGATTGCGGGCCGCGGTGGCCGGGCTGAACGACGAACAGTTGGACACGCCCTATCGTCCAGACGGCTGGACCGTGCGGCAGGTCGTCCATCATCTGCCCGACAGTCACGTGAATAGTTACATCCGATTCAAGCTGGCGCTTACTGAAGACGTGCCCGTGATCCGCACGTATCATGAAGAGCGCTGGGCTGAGTTAAACGAAGCGCGTTCCGCGCCGATCGATGTTTCACTCGACTTGTTGGAGGCACTGCATCGACGTTGGGTGATGTTCCTGAAGATGCTGACGGCAGACGAACTCAAGCGGAGTTTCAAACATCCGGACTGGGGATTGGTGAGTATCGACAAAGCGATCGCGATGTACGCGTGGCACGGGCGTCACCACGTTGCGCACATCACTTCGCTGCGTGAACGAATGAATTGGAGTTAGTTTCTGTCTTGTCAGTGACGCGGCTGGATCCGACTCATCCCTCAACGCTGCAATCAAAAAGTTTGATGTAATAGTCAATTCCGTTGCAGTAACAAACGAGCTTCACTGTTTGACCGGGCGCGAGTCTCGCCACCTGATCCATTCGCGTGGATGGAAACAGGCATTCGAAGTCGGTTATTGGTAACAATGAGTGGCTGCTCGCCCACACCACGGCACCCACACCTTGCTTTTCGATCGAACCTACGCGAGCAGAAAGCTTGATGTACTTGCCCTTGTAAGCCTGGTCTGCAGCGATAACGTTAGCCTTGTATTGCGCAACCAGATCCTTGGCGTCAACCGCAAATGGCGGTTTGAGGAGATTTGGCTGGTCGTTTACGTAGTCGAGATTCGACTAACCAGGCAACTGAAAAAACAAGGACTGCTATGGCAGAGGCTGCAATAATGAGGTTCCGTGAGACCTTGCTTTTCACGTTCGCATGGTAGCGGAAAGGGAAGTGGACGGCTAGTGTTTGCTCAAAATGATGCGCGGAGTCATGAAGTCAGTACCACCTTGCGGTAGCAGGTGGGCCTGCTCCCGAACAATCTGGCCAAGACCGGACATGCTCCGCTACCAATCGGGTTGGTCTGCTTTGACTTCATAACCACTTAACCCGAGTTAATCCCATAAGCTTGAAAGTCTCACAGTCAGGAAGGCGGACCCAGCTTTTTACACCGAAGGTGTTGCGACCTCCAGCCCAGGGTTGCGCGCTTTGGCGCTACCCTGGGATCTCCGCGAGTTTGACAAATCTACCCCATCGGGGTTGCGTCCGGCCTAAATCGATGTAGAGGGATGTTTTCGGGTTCTAACGCTACTCGAGGCAATATTTATCAATGAGACGCAACCCCGCTGGGGTAGGATTTCGATTTGTACTTGATCCCAGGGTAGCGTCAGAGCACGCAACCCTGGGCTGGAGGTCGCACACCTTCGGTGTAAGAGCGAGGACAGGGCCGCCTTCCTAACTGTAAGACTTTCAAGCTTGAGGGATTAATTCCGAGTAAGTGGTTAAGAAAGTTGAAGCGGGTCAGGGTCCGCCTTCTGACTGTGAGACTGCGCATCTGGCCCGTTGCTATTTAGCAGTTCATTTATCACAGTCTCTGGCACGCGGTGGTACTGATTCATCTTCTCCGTCGGTCTCCTTGTGAGCAACATCCTAACGGCGCACCACCACAACTTGCTAAACATTGACTTGCCTCCAACGGTGGGATAAAACTCGCCATCACCTAACTCCCGCAAACCTCCCAGCCAGCCCAGGTAACCGCCCAGGTAACCTTAGACGTATTCGATCTACGAATGCGTTTTCAGATTCCAGGAGACCCCATGAAAAATCTCATCCGCATCTCACTCGTTCTCTTTGCTTTCGCCTCTGCCTTAGTGGTGTTCACCTTCGTAAGAGGCGATGCTCCAGCAACTGAAGCATCGAACCAGCAAGCGACCTGCAACATCGTGTTGAGTTCTGCGGTACCGCACGATGCGATCATTCCGCAAAGTCACATCGGCAATCCCACGGCGATACAAGTCGACTTCGATACGCTTTCGTGGAACACCTTCATCGCTCTCAACTGGCCCGCCGATCCAAATTACAACGGCAAGCCTGATAACAGTAAGAAGATCGGCCAGTTGGATTACAACCCGGTGGTTTGGGAAACCTACAAACAGAGCTATGACGTCTTCGTTGCCGACGCGCAGGGCAATCCCGTGAGACCGGCGGGTTGGAATTCAGTACCGGCACCGCCGCCGGGTTGCGATTCGAACCAGGCGTACGCGGAGAAGCTTGGCAGGAGAATCAGGGTAGTGAAGAACATTTCCAAGGACGGCTTGAATGAGTTTCTCGAGGCGTTTGTGATGGCGCCGTTGATCGATCAGAAAGGTGCGTTCGCGCGTTATGAAGTGCTGATGAATGAAGACGAGTTTAGGCACCTCATGAACCCCGCGCCTCCGATCACTGCGCTGATCGCGCCGCCGTTGTACGACGCGAGGAATCAGAAGAACGTGAATTTCCCGCTCGGGCGGATCGACGGACCGGAAGGGCCGATCGAAGTCAAAGCAGCGTGGAAGGCGCTTGGTTCACTGGACAATCCGAATCGCTATCACACGGAATGGGTTCAGATTGCCTGGCCAGTCAGCACAAAGCCCTCGACTAAATATCAATGTTCGCAGCCAATGCTCATGGGGCTCGTAGCTTTGCATATTTCGCACAAGACCAAGAACGCTCCACAGTGGGCCTGGTCTACTTTTGAGCAGGTTGACAACTACACTCCGCAGCCGGGATCTCCGTTTGGTCGCAAAGCATCATTCTTCAACCCCGATTGTCCGCCTGCGACCTGTCCGCCCAACAAGCTTCCGACTCCTCCTGCGGGTGGCTGGAATGGAGATCCGACTGTGCTGAACCAGGCGCCGCCGATACAGGTAGTTCCTGGTTCGATGGCCAAGGTGCAGACAAGCTGCAACACGATCGCGCAGAACCTTTTGCGCACAGTCAATCCCAACACCGTGTGGCAACACTATCGGCTGGTGAGTACACAATGGCCACAGGATCCAAACTGCGACGGTAAGCCTTGCCCGGTCTATCGGCAGCCTAGTTTGGCAAAGCAAGGTGCAAACCAACTCCCGGTGTTTCTGGCGAATGGGCTGGTTGAGACCTACTTCATGAATCCAGCCAATCAATCTCAAAACATGGCCACTTGCATGTTTTGCCATAGCCAGGCCACCGGCCTTATCACGCAGCAGCCTTTGGATTTCAGTTATCTGTTACAGGAAGCGTATCCGATATCGAGTACTTCGATTGCGAATTTGAGCGCGCATCGGATGGGATTAGCGCGTGCGGCAGGAATCAAAGTACCTCCACGGCGAAGACCAAAGCGTTCAGCAAAATAATTGAGAGTACAAAATGGCGCAAATTACTGGGAGAGCGGACGGCCCCGTCTGCACCACGCGGCGGCGCGACTCTGGCCGAGAACTCATACTTTAAAAAACGGCGCGGTAGCGAGGGTTGGCGGCCGAGGCCGTCCGCGCTCCCAGTGAAGAGATTGCCAGTTACTCTAACAATCTGCGACGGGTTATGTTATGTCGGGTCTACGGCGCTGTAGTAACATGCGCGCAGTGACAACGCGCGCTCTACGAGTCTGTCAAAGGAACTCCCGGAATTTAAGATGCAACTAAAACTAGGTGACAAGCGGTCGGTAACTCGAACGTTCTCTGAAGAAGATATTCAAGTGTTTGCCAGATTCTCTGGTGACGAAGGCGAACATCATCTGGTGCCTGACGTTCAAGGGCGTTTGATGGCGCATGGACTGCTTACTGCAACGCTGCCAACCAGGATCGGTGGCGACATGAACTTCATTGCCCAGCAGATGATGTTTGAGTTTCATCGGCCGGTTTTTGCCGGTGACGAGATCGTTTGTGACGTAACCATCGTTGAACTGGAACCTTCAGATAAGTACACGCGACTCGGCGCGCAATGTATTTGTCGCAATCAGGACGGAAAAGTTGTAATGAGCGGATTGGCCCGTGGCGTCGTCAAGAATGGCGGCCAGTGAACGGCCTCCTGATTTTTTTCCAGGTTTCTTCATATCGGCGGGAGAGGTACGCAGGGTTTCGACCTTGCGTACCTCTTTAGCTTGGCGGGCAAAACAATTTGGAGCGTCGCCAACTGGCGTTTAGAGTTCAACCTTCAAGTTGCGTGCTAACGGAAGAACAACCTAACAAAGGTTGAACTCTAAACGCCTGTGAGCGCGCCGTTCACCTGATCTCAAAGTTATACGTAATCGTCCCCGACACTTTCACCGCTTGATCGCCAATCCTGGTGGGCGAAAACCGCGCCATATAAGCCGCCTGTTTTGCCGCACCAACGAGCATGGGATTACCGCGCACTACTTGAGCGGAAACGACCTTGCCGCTTTCATCAATCAAAACCTGAATCAAGACAACGCCTTGAATCCGTGCGTCCCTCGCGATCTGAGGATAACGAGGTACTGGAAGCGAGATTGCCTCGCTGTTGATGACTTTCTTTATCAGCACTTGCTGCGCTGGCTTTGGCTCCGGCGGAGTCGGTGGAGGTTCGGTGGTCACCACCACGGGATTTATCTCACGACTTCCACCACCATTATTGTCTGATGCAGAGCTGCGACCGCCCCCTGGATTGCTGTTGGTTGGTCCAAGTATCACAATTCCTCTCTCTGGCATTGGCAGATCTTGATTTGGCTTAGCCGAAATGCTATCCGGCATGACCTCGGGGCGATTGGTATCCGCCATTGCAACTCGCCGCCGGAAGACCTCTTGATCACTCGCTGCTTCATCTTCGCTTCTGGGTGTCGCGGGCCTGTCGGGTTGTGCTGGTTGCTCAGGCGCCAGCACCTCAACGGGAACCATGGTGACGATTTCCAGGTTCTGTTCGTTCAGCGTTGCGTCATACGCAAAGATACTGGCGACTCCGGCGATGGCGAACAACAAGGCATACGTAATGCTGGTGAACAGTAAGAACGATCCGCGTCGTTTGATCTCGTTCTTGTGCGAACTCGATTCAATAAGGTTATTAAACATCTGGTCCTCCATTGCCGGTGCCGTTCGGGTCGCAGGAGCTTCCGGAAGAGTTAGACACTGGTCGCCCTAATAAGTTCCGTGCTCGAAGAAAGTTTCTAGTTTCAAGTTTCAAGTTTCTAGTTCTCTGATCGTGAACTTGAAACTAGAAACTAGAAACTAGAAACTTGAAACTAGAAACTTTAATAACTACGATGACTCCGCTCTTCGGACCCCGCCCTTTCCAGGAGACCACTCAATGGCAACCAAGCAAGCTTTTCAGGAAGAACTGAATCCGTTTGAGATTGCGAAGCAACAATTCAACCGGGCCGCCGATTTTCTGAACCTCGACTCTTCCATGCGGCAGGTGTTGAGCAGCGCGAAACGTCAGCTCATCGTCTCCATTCCCGTGAAGATGGATGGTGGAGACGTACAGGTCTTTGAAGGTTATCGGGTCCAACACAACATCGCTCGTGGGCCGGCGAAAGGCGGAATTCGGTACCACCCAAACGTGTCGCTCGACGAAGTCAAAGCACTCGCGGCATGGATGACTTGGAAATGCGCTACGGTCGGTATTCCGTATGGCGGCGGTAAAGGCGGTGTGATCTGTGATCCGAAGAGTCTGTCCATCAACGAGCTCGAGCGCCTGACTCGGCGTTACGCATTTGAGATTGCGCCGATCATCGGTCCCGATCGCGACATTCCAGCACCGGACGTTTACACGGACGAGCAGACGATGGCGTGGATCATGGATACGATTTCGATGGTCCGCGGACACACTGAATTGGGAGTCGTCACCGGCAAGCCAATTTCACTCGGTGGTTCGCAAGGGCGTGCGGAGGCGACCGCGCGTGGTTGTCTTTACACTCTGCGCGAAGCCTGTCGTGTGAATCGCATGGATTTGAAGGGCGCGCGAGTATCGATTCATGGATTCGGAAACGCCGGCGCCAACATCGCACACATGGTGGTTGCCGATGGCGCGCGAGTGGTGGCGATTTGTGACTCGAGGGTCGGCCTGTATTCCGAGCGGGGCATCGACATCCACGAAGCACTGCGGCATAAGAAGCAGACGCGTTCCCTGGTCGGGCTTCGAGGGGTCACGGAGATGGCGTGTGATGACGTGTTGACCGTGGACTGTGACATCCTTTTGCCTTCAGCGTTGGAGAATGCGATCACGCTCGCGAATGTCGGAGGGGTGAAGGCAAAGATCATTGCCGAGCTGGCGAACGGACCAACAACGCCGGGATCGGATCGCGTGTTCGCGGATCAAGGCGTGTTTCTGGTCCCGGACATCCTCGCGAATGCGGGAGGTGTTACGGTCAGCTACTATGAATGGGTCCAGGATCAGAATTCATTTTTCTGGTCTGAGAAACTGATCAACGACACGCTCGAACAGACGATGCGCACGGCGTTCAATTCGGTGTATGAGACCGCACAGCGATATGAGACCGACATGCGTACCGGTGCCTACATTCTGGCGGTTGAGCGAGTGGCCGAAGCGACGAGGGTGAGGGGGATATTCCCGTGAATCTGGTCTTGGTCTTTGGCTCTTGGTAGTCTGGACTCTGCAGCAAATAGAATGGTCCAGACGAAGAGACGGTGGGCAGCTGCAAGATTGATCATATGTGATTTGACATTGATCATTCGTCATTGAAAGTTGGGTCCAAAGACCAAAAGACCAAAAGACCAAAAGACCAAAGACCCAACACCCAACACCCTATGACCGACACAATTACAGTTTATGAAAAACCAACCTGCACCAAGTGCCGTGAGATGGATCGGTTTCTGCGCGAAAGCGGCGTCGACTTTTCAAAAGTGAACTACTACCTCGAGCCGCTTTCCAAAAAGAAGCTTACGGAGCTGATTCGCATGATGGATATCGAACCGCGCGCGCTGCTGCGCAAGAGTGAGCCAATCTATCGCGAGCTGGGCTTAGCAAAAGGCGAGTTTTCGGATGACGAGATCATCTCGTTGATGATCAAACACCCGGATCTTATTCAACGGCCCATTGTCGAACGAGGCGATCGCGCGGTGCTGGGCCGCCCGACGGAGAATGTGAAGGAACTGCTCTGAAGAGTTTCTAGTTTCTGGTTTCTAGTTTCAAGAATGAGAGGGTGAAGTCAGTACCACCTCGCGGTAGCGGGTGGGGTGTAGCCGGGAGACCTCATTGGTGCGGCCCAGCCGCTACCGCAAGGTGGTACTGACTTCATGTCCCGAACTAGAAACTTGAGACTGGAAACTCGAACCGTGCACCACAACAGGTAACGAGGCACTGCTATTAAGAAACCATCGTCAACCACAACTTTCGGATGTCAAAACTGCGGTCATCAGTCGCGCAAATGGTTGGGCAAGTGTCCCGAATGCGGCGAATGGAATTCCCTGGTTGAAGAGCGCGCGAAGGCTCCTGTAAGAAACCGCAACGGCTTCAAATTACGCGAAGTGGAAGCCGTTCCCTACCTTGAAATCGAATCGCAGGACGATGTGCGAATCGCATCGGGCGTAACCGAGTTTGATCGAGTGCTTGGGGGCGGCATTGTTCCCGGCACGCTGGTTCTTATCGGCGGCGATCCGGGAATCGGCAAGAGCACTTTGCTGTTGCAGGTCGCCGATAGTTTAAGTCGCACGGATGCCATCGTCCTTTACGTTTCAGGGGAAGAGTCTGAGCGGCAGATCAAACTTCGCGGCGAGCGATTGAAGGTTGCGGCAAAGAACCTCTACCTCTTACCTGAAACCAATCTCGAAAATATTTTTCATGAAGTCGAACGCCTGAATCCGGCCGCCATCATCGTCGATTCCATTCAGACGGTTTATTCGGCGCTTATCGAGTCAGCACCTGGTTCTGTATCGCAGGTCAGGGAAGTAGCACACCAGTTTCTGACGCTTGCAAAGAACCGTGGCGTCCCGGTCTTTCTCATTGGCCACATTACGAAGGAAGGTTCGATCGCCGGACCCAAAGCACTCGAACACATCGTCGATACGGTGCTCTACTTTGAGGGCGAGCGACATCACAACCATCGCATCGTGCGCGCTACAAAGAACCGGTTCGGCGCCGCGAATGAAGTTGGTGTTTTTGAGATGACCGGCGCGGGCTTGATCGCCGTTGCTAATCCGTCGCAGATGTTCCTGCAGGAGAGACCCGAAAACGTCGCCGGGTCGGTGGTGACTGCCTGCATGGAAGGCACGCGACCTTTGTTAGTTGAGATTCAGGCGCTGGTTTCGGGATCGAAGTACGGGACCGGACGGCGAATGACCCAGGGCGTGGATCAGAACCGCGTGTCGTTGCTGATGGCGATGCTGGAGAAACGCGTGGGTCTGCAGTTGCTCGGAGACGACGTGTTCATCAATATCGCCGGTGGTTTGGAAGTGGATGAACCCGCTGTGGATCTTGGTGTAGTGGCGGCAATCGCTTCCAGTTTTAAGAACCTGCCAATCGATCCTTTGACTGCCGTTTTTGGTGAAGTGGGATTGACCGGAGAAGTGCGCGGCACCATGCAGGCGTCGGCGCGCGCGCGTGAGACGCAGGCACTCGGTTTTAAAAAGATTGTCATGCCCGGATCGAACACATCGGGACTGGAACGGATGTTGGGAATTAAGGTGGTGGGCGTGAAGTCGGTTGGTGAGGCGCTCGAAGAGTTGTTCTGAGGAAGGGTTTCGGGGCTCAAGGTCTCAGGTCTCAGGTCTCAGGTCTAAGTTCTGAGATCTGAGATTTCAGATATTTCAGATAATTTCAGATTTGAGATTATTTGAGATTTGAGATTTGAGATCTCAGAGCCTAAAGCCTCAGACCTGAGACTTGAGACCTGAGACTTGAGACCTAGATCAACTCAACTGCATCGCCCTCGGCCACCTTGCCCGCCTTCACCACATTCG
>JBGTLE010000339.1:0-5819 GCA_041744295.1 Pyrinomonadaceae bacterium
AGTGTTATCGCTCGATTATTCTCTTCGGTCAGCAATGTCGGAGCGGCAGCGCCCGTCGGCGTGATCGTGAAGTTCGGCAGCGAGATGCTAAAGAAGATATTGTCGATGGCCTCGACTTTAATGCGAGCAGAGGAGGTTGGCATGCTCGGAACGACAACTGTCGCGGCGCCGCTATTCGGTGTGCTGGCTGCGAGTGTGAAGGGAAAACTAATGCCTCCATCGACCGAGAGCAGCATGCGTACGTTGGCGCAATTGACTGGCGCACTTGAGGTGTTCGCGACGTTCCAGGTGACAGTCTGATTCGAGCCTGCCGGCCAGGATGTCGCAGAGCCAGGTTGCGTGATTGCGAACGGTCCGCTAGTTGAGACAACGTTGACGCTCATCGCCGCGGCGTTCACGCCACCACCGCCGGGATGGTTGTCGCGCACCGTTATGCGGAAATTCATCGTCCGATTTGTCGTGGGCAGCGACTCGCCGAAGGTAGGGGTTCCTGACAAGATGTCTGACAACTGCGGAAACGTTCGCGTAGGGTTTGCCACCGGAGCGAACGATCGAAAGATTGGCCGGTCGCCATTGTCCGTGTGCGGTGGTCCCGGCGCTCCTAAATCAAACTGTTCCCAGCAATAGGTTAGGGCATCCGCTTCAAGGTCACTGCCAGTTGCCGTAAGTGCAAATGGTGTATTAGCGGGAATCGTATAGTCGACTCCAGCATCGACATTTGGCGGATTGTTTCCCGTGTTTGTATAGGAGCCACAAAACCTTCCGGAGCTAATCGTGGTGTAATCAGTGATCTGTCCGATGCTGGCAGAATGGAAGTAAGTGTCTGTTGAGAGCAGGTCATCGGCCGCACAAATAGGATAGTAGTTCCCGTCAGGCAGGACGCCGCCGCGATAGCCCATAATGGTGGAGCCACTTCCCGGTTCATACGCAACCTGAGCAAATCGACTGGGACCACAATCTTCGAGCGTGCTGTTAAATGTGTGCAGCGCTCCGAGCATATGGCCCAGCTCATGAGAGGCAACCCAAGTGGCCGCGATCGTAGACGGCTCAGTGGAGCGCAATATTGAAGCGGCTGTTCCTTTTCGCCCGTTGCTACAAACACTTTGATAATTGGCTGCTCCCTGGAATATGAAGCCTGGCTGCGAACCAAAGACGCGACCATCCATAACCATGCCGAGGTCGTAGCCAGCCGCGCCAATCCGCTGATCTAAGATCATTTGATTTTGATTTATCAAAGCAGTGGCATTGTTGCTGGTATACCCGTCCGTCGCTGGGTTGGTAAAGATGATAGACGTCTCGTTAGCAACCAACACTAAGCGGATCGACAGGTCGCGTTCATAGATGACATTAATGGCATTGGTCAACGTCGTTAGTGCGCTCAAGGCGCCGCCCACGGTTCCGCCGCCGTAGGTCTGCGTGAACTCAGCAGTCGCGGCGAGGGCCAGACGATAAGTATGCAGAGTCTCACCGGTAGCGACACCGAGACTCGCATCACCTTTGCGCGGGAGCTGTTTGCTCTGGACCAACGCTTGCTCGGCACCGAGGAGAACGCAACTAAATGAACCCGCCTCTTGCGGCGCATCGCGCTGATCATAACTAACATATTGGCCGGGGCGCCCATGCGGGAGAGGCTCAACGATGACGGTGCCTTCGGTCGAAAGCACGATGGCGTGAAATCCAGTGGGCGTCACGTCGAAACGCGTAGTGGCGTTAGGATCATCAAGACCGCGACCACGATAGGTTCTGATATCAGGGAACTGCGCGGCTAGTCGAGCTGGCATCACGGGCGATTCTTCGATACGAAACCTGGCAAATGTCCCGTTCGGCATCGGCAAGGTCATGACTACTCGAGTCTGTGCTGCTGCTTTGGTGAACTCCATTGGGGCATGGCTAAGCAACTTCCTTTGAGCAACTTCATTAAGGTTTACCGCTCGGGGAAACTCGCGTCCTGCTCCGGTCGCTGCACTACTTCGCCTGCTATCCGACATCTCTCTCGGACGCCATAGGTTATCTTCGGATCGGTCGGATTTTATGAGCGGATGAATGACGGGAACCAACTGGGGCCGTTCCAATCGCGACGGACCCAAAAGTTCGGATGCGTTTGGACCGCGTTGTGCGGCACGTATGAGTAAGTGACGTTCGGACAAAAAGCTCGTCGCGATTGCACCGGCGAGAAGGCACAGAACCACCGTCAGCAGGCAAAAGAAACGCCAGCGCCTGACCGCCTTAATACGGCGAGGACGATTTACTTCTCTCATTGTTATTCCGCGGGTTCTTGGAAAATCCGAAGGGAAGAGAATTACTGCCAGCACGGTACTCGCTTGTTTCAGAAAGGACTAATTGATAACGGTCCTGTGCTTCCAGCGAACAATATGCAACCACGCGCATCTTTTGGAGTCTACTGCGGCTAAGCCGCCGGGTCGATTGCACCCGTGGCAGCAGCACTTGGAGATCGCCCCGCGAACGAAATGCAATTTGGGTCGTGGTCGAGGACGCGCGCTGAGTGCTTCCTTGACTGCACCCTGAAATTAGATTAAAAAGCGGTGCATTCGTTTCAATTTCCCAACCGGCAGCGGCTTCCCAGTTCAATTTGATTGTTTGAACTGAAAGAACCTCGTCGACAAACTTTCCAATTAAGGAACAAGCGGGCGCCCAGATATCTAACTCCGTTTTCCACCCCTAAACCGAGGCGGATCCTTTCTGTCTCAGAGGAGAAACAATGCGCAAACTGATATTAGTCTCCCTAACACTTCTCTTGCTCTGCTCTGCTGCCGCCAGGAACTTACAAGCTCAACAGCCCTCACCGACTCCTGGGCACCTTACTTTCTATTACGATTACAGCGTCTTCCCCGGCAAGGAAGCGGATCTGACGACGCTCATCAACACCGTCGGCGCGCCAGTCCGCGACAAACTAATGGCGGACGGCGTCGTGTTGGCCTGGGGTGTAGAGACCCCAATCTTGCGCTCTCCCGGCGGCACGACACACCTTATCTGGTTTACGGTCGCAAACTTGGAAGGCGTGGAAAAAGTTCTGACCAGTATGGAAGCGCGGCTAGCGAAGTTGGCTGCCGACGAAGCCCAGATGGCGCGGCGCGGTAGGCCTGCGATGACCACGGCTGAACGCAGTCGCGCGGTGTTTGATGGAAGTAAGACACGTGATTGGCTGACGCGCGACATCGTTGCTAACTTCGGCCCGGACCCGGCGGCCGGAGTGCTGCCGTTCACTCGCTATAACTTTGTGAAAGTGAAACCTGGGAAAGCCGCTGACTACCGGCGCACCTGGGAGAAGTACAACAAGCCGGTCTTCGACAAGCTGGTTGCCGATGGTGTTGTGTTGGCCTATGGTTTGGCGGCGGAGGAAGTAAAGACTGACGGTAACTTCACACACTTCGTCTGGATGGCAACAGCCACCATGGCCGCCGCTGACAAGATTGGGCCGGCGTTCACTGCCGATCGCGCGAAGCGTTCAGAAAATGAGCGTGAGAAGATGACTGAGGCTTTCCTTGATGCGACTGAACCGGATAAGGCCAGATCAATCGTTACTCGCTCCCGGATCTTCAAGATCGCACCACAGAGATGAGTTGGTGGATGGAGCGCTGCATGATTGTGTCAACGTTGAATAAAGTGCAGTAAGGAAGGTGAATAAATTGCAGTAAGGAAGGGCGGCTTGCCCCGCTCGATGTCGCCTGAATAGCCCGCGAAGCAGTCGGAATAGCCTCCGAAGCAGTCGCATGAATAGCCTGCGAAGCAGGCGACAGCATAAAGCCTGGGGCGTAAGCCCCAGGTAACGCACATCAAACACAACAGAGCCCGTGAAACGGGCGACAGCGTCCTATCGGTCTGTCGCCGGTTATCACGGGCTCTAAGGAGGGGCCAGAGGTTACCTCCGATCCTTCCCACCAATATTTATTGCCCGCGCCGGCCGCCAGGAGCCAGCCTTAAACGCCGCGGTCGAGAATTCTATCCAGGAGGTAGTTAAGAGAAACGTGAACCTGGACTTCAGCAATCACCGCGAAGGGCGACACGGCTTTGATGTTCTTGACGATAATGCGCGCACCCGCGAGATCGTCAGCCGGACCATGGAATTCATCCAAGCCCACCGTTAGATCATCTCTTGAGCTTCGCTCGGAAACTATTTGGGAACTGCCAAAGAAGTGTTTTAGAGAGGATTGATCAGAGGCGCCCGTTACTTTTTTCGATTCACGACTTTGTTCCCGCACTAAAAATCGATTCTAAAACCTCAAGGGCGATGGCTTGGGCATACTGGAAGTGGGCCCCTGATGTGAGTACCTTGCTTGCTGCCTTTCTGCTTACTGCCTTGTTTCTAATCTGCGCTCATCCGCGCTAATCTGCGGCTCCTTGCGCTGGTCAATTGCTACCGGAGACGGTATGGGCATTCGCCTCGCTCAAAACTGAAGGAGGATTCGCGTCCGGCCCTCTGCGCTGTTTGCCTAAGCTGAAAACCGCTATTGCGTTAATGTAGTTTGGGGTAATAGACTCCCCCGACATGGATTCCTCATCATTCGTTCCTTGCCCGCATTGTCAATTTAAGCGCTCTCTTGATGGGAAGGAGTGCCCGGTCTGCCGAGCAACGGCCGCAAGGGCGAGGTGCGTTGAGCCGACGTTCCGAGTCAAGGCGGGTCTATATCTCATCGGTAGTTTGGAGCGCGGGCTTACCGTTTATAAACAACAGGTGCGCGCGCACAATTTTGTGTGGTCGTTGTGGGAGCTACATAGGCGCAATGAGATAAAGATTGATCAAGTGGCAATTGTGGGCGGTGGAATTGCTGGGCTCACCTCAGCAGCGTGTTTGTTATCACGGTTTGAGAATGTCTCAATAACGCTGTTTGAACAACATCTGGACTTATGTCCGCTTCAGCAAGGATCGGACAATCGATGGTTACATCCGAAGATCTACGACTGGCCAGCTTACGGCAGCAGGGGGCCTAGTGCTTCATTGCCCGTTCTCAATTGGTCAGAGGGCCGCGCGTCGGATGTAGCGCGCACAATCCTTCTTGAATTCAGTAAGTTTCGGGAGGCTTTTGCTAATTCTGACGAGCGTCTCACTATGTATCTCGGGTTGAAGAGTTTTCGGATCAATGCAGCCGACAACAAGATCGAATGGGTTGCAAGTAGAACCAAACCAGCCGGTGCATTCCTTCCCGTCGAAGGCAAACGAGGTGGTACTGAAGGTTTCAACACTATTGTGCTTGCCGCTGGCTTTGGCTTAGAGACAAGCGTGGCTGGATATCGAACTAACTCATACTGGCGCAACGAGCAACTCGGCCAGCCGAGGCTAGACGGCAAGCAACATGCATTTCTTATTTCTGGCTTCGGCGACGGTGCACTTATCGACCTTTGTCGTCTAACTATAGAGCGTTACCGGCAAGATACAATCCTAAATGAATTATTCCCAAACGATCTAGAGCAGATTGAGGAACACTTAGCGAAGGAGTGGTTCAAGGAAAGTCCAGGTGGCAATGCTTTCGAATTCTTCAAGAAAGTTAAAGGAATTCTCGCTCCAGCCAAGGATCAACTTTTGCAGAGACTACGTAAGGACACAAATGTCTTTCTGCATATATCAGGCAAGAATGGCGATGTGAACTCGTTTTCACATATATTTGGACCGTTCAGTTCCTTTCAGAATCGCATGATGGCCTTTCTTCTACATAGTTCTGGAGCTTTTACACCTTGTTACGGTGCCCTCGAAACAGCCGTCCAGCAACACGAGGTGCCAAAGCCTAATGTTCTTTGCCGATATGGCACCGATGTCTTCGCGCATCTGCGGTCGATGTTCATCGATGCGGATCAAATTGACG
>JBGTLE010000340.1:0-3383 GCA_041744295.1 Pyrinomonadaceae bacterium
ATGAAGCCTCCCACCTTTTCGGTTCCGGTGAGGATGCCGCTTTGAAAGAAGTTTGGCTCGAAAAGAAGCGCGTCGGTTGGACAGATGAGAAATACAGCTCGGTTTCGGACGCTTGGAACCACACTAGACAACTGACAAAGAATCGTTTTCCGCAGTTTTTCAGCTGTGGTCCTGATCAGCAATCAGACTGTTTTGAATAGGAAACTCATGAGCAGAACATTATCACTCTTACTAGTGACGTTGGTTGCGCTTACCGCGAACGCACTGGCCCAGAGTACGCCTGACCGCCCACTGGTTACTGTCTCCGGGCAAGCGGAAATATTAGTCGTCCCCGATGAAGTCGTGTTCAAACTTCGTGCAAGCACGCTCGACAAGAACCTGGTGAATGCACAGCAGCGCAATGACGAAGTAGTAAAGAAAGTGATTGCGCTGGCTCGCGGCTACGGCGTGCCCCCACAACTCATCCAGACTGATCACATCTCACTTGAGGAGCGCCATTCTGATGAGGACGCGACGCGAAAGCCGCCAGTGTTTCTTGGTTACTACGTTACAAAGAAGATCGCCATTGTGTTGAGAGACGTAACTAAGGCTGAGTCGCTGCTGGCTGACTTCTTCAAATCAGGAGTGACAAGCATCGAAGGCGTAGAGTTTCGCAGCACGCAGATGCGAAAGAACAAAGACCAGGCACGCGCGCTGGCGATCAGAGCCGCACAGGAAAAGGCGAATGCTTTTGCCAAGGAGATCGGCCAGTCAATCGGTAAGGCTTTTTCGATAACCGAGGAAGGCCTAAGCAACCCTTACGCCGCCAACACCACTGCAAACTTTTCTCGCGGCGTCAGTGGATCTTACTCGGACGACGGCAACACGATCGCGCTTGGTCAGATCTCGATCACCGCGCGAGTAATGGTGAGTTTCGACTTGAGATAGGTCCAGCCAGAAACGCAACGCCCAAGACACCTTATGACTGCCCCATCCTCCTCCGACATCGCCGTCACCCAACAGGACTTTGAAGAACTTAAGCAAGACGTCTCTTCCAGTCCACTCTGGAACAAAGATCTCGCGCCCACCACCATCAACGAACGCACCTGGTCTACCTGGAACATAGCCGCCCTGTGGATTGGCATGAGCGTTGTGATCACGACCTACACGCTGGCCGGTGGTTTCATCGAAGCTGGCATGAACTGGTGGCAGGCGATGGTTACCATCCTGCTCGGTAACACGATTGTGCTTATACCGATGGTGCTGAACGCTCACGCGGGAACCAAATACGGCGTTTCGTTTCCGGTGCTGAGTCGCGCTTCATTCGGGACCAGAGGCGCTAATGTACCGGCAATTCTCCGAGCGATTGTGGCGTGCGGGTGGTTTGGTATTCAGACATGGATTGGCGGGACCGCAATTGACGCATTGTTGGGAGTGATGTTCCCAAGTTGGAATAATTTGTTGGGCGGCGCTGCGATTATGGACATCGCGGTTCATACCTGGATCGCGTTCTTTCTCTTCTGGGGAATCCAGGTCTTTGTCATTCTAAAAGGCGTTGAAGGCATCAAGCATCTTGAGACTTGGTCGGCTCCATTACTGCTTGTTGGCGGATTGATTCTCTTAATTTGGGCTTCATGGCGCGCCGGCGGATTGGGACGCGTGCTGCGCGAATCGTCAGTGCTACAAAAACAACAGAACAACTTTTGGTTAATCTTTCCAGGCGCTTTGACAGCTTCCGTTGGTTACTGGGCGACACTTAGTCTGAATATTCCCGACTTCACGCGGTATGCTCGTTCTCAGAAGTCACAGATGATGGGCCAAGCTCTCGGCTTACCGCTTACGATGACTGCGTTTGCCTTCATCGGTGTTGCCGTGACGAGCGCCACCTTATTGATCTATGGCGAAGCGATTCCCGATCCAGTCGAGTTAATGAAGCGGTTTGATAGCATCGCGATCGTGCTTTTCGCCACCATCGTGATCTTCGCCGCCCAGATTTCGACGAACATGGCTGCGAACGTCGTATCACCCTCAAACGACTTTTCGAACCTCAATCCAAAACTCATTTCCTACGTAATGGGCGGATTGATCACGGCGGTAATCGGCGTACTGATGATGCCGTGGAAATTGATGGGCTCGATGGGAGCTTATATTTTCACCTGGCTAATCGGTTATTCAGGTTTGATGGGCGCGATTGCGGGAATTCTGATCTGCGACTACTGGGTGCTCAGAAAGCAGCGGCTTAGCCTGGCGGACCTGTTCGACACCAACGGGATCTATTCATACTCCAATGGAATTAACTGGCGCGCCATGACGGCACTCGCCGTAGCAATTGCTCCCGTTGTTCCCGGTTTCATTCATGCCGCGTCTACAGCCGGTGGACAGGTTCCGCAACCCAATTTCTTTGACACGCTGTATACTTACGCATGGTTCGTCACCTTTGCGCTGGGTTTCGGTATCTACTACCTACTGATGCGATCCAGAATGCAAGAGCCCGGTTAGATCGTCTCTAATAAATACGAGGAGTAAACATGCCACGTACGGTCAAATGTGGATTGATTCAAGCGACTAACGCTGCCCCCACAGACATGCCGATAGAGGACATCAAACGGCTGAACATCGAGAAGCATCTCGGCTTTATCGAGCAGGCCGCGCAGCAGGGAGTGAAGATTCTTTGCTTCCAGGAAGTGTTCACCACTCCCTACTTTTGCGCTGAACAGCAAACGCGTTGGTATGAAGCCGTCGAGCGCATCCCCGACGGCCCGACGGTTAGATTGATGCAGGAGGTCGCAAAGGCGCACGGCATGGTGATCATCGTGCCAATTTACGAAGAAGAGATTACCGGCATCTACTACAACACCGCTGCCGTGATTGATGCGGATGGCAAGTACCTCGGCAAGTATCGAAAGAACCACATCCCGCACGTGAATCCTGGCTTCTGGGAAAAGTTCTATTTCCGGCCGGGCAATCTCGGCTATCCGACCTTCGACACGGCGTACGCGCGGATCGGTGTCTACATCTGCTATGACCGCCACTTTCCCGAAGGCGCACGTATTCTCGGATTGAATGGCGCCGAGATCGTATTCAATCCGTCGGCGACAGTCGCCGGGCTTTCTGAGTATCTGTGGCGTTTAGAGCAGCCGGCACACGCGGTTGCAAACGGCTACTTTCTCGGAGCGATCAATCGAGTCGGGCGTGAACAGCCCTGGAACATCGGCGAATTTTACGGGCAGAGTTATTTCTGCGATCCGCGCGGCAAGTTTATCGCCGAAGCCCCACGCGATAAGGATGCGTTGGTAGTCGCCGATTTGGATCTGGATCTGATTCGTGAGGTGCGGAACACGTGGCAGTTTTTCCGTGATCGGCGGCCGGATTCGTATGGGCCGCTCGTCGCGGACTGAGTCTCA
>JBGTLE010000341.1:0-12357 GCA_041744295.1 Pyrinomonadaceae bacterium
TTCATCAAACGGACGGGACAGGTTTTGGCTCGCGCTTGTGACACCTCGCGATGCAACTCTCGATAAACTCTTGCCGCATTCATTTCTGCGAAAGGCGGTGGTGCGTCTGCCGTCCTTCATGCAGCCGGCGCCGAAGCGCTATTCGTTTGTGTTGGGATTGGATGCGAACGGAAGAGTGGTCGAGAACCTGCAAAACGGAGCGCCAGATTGCTACGCGCAAATAGCAAACGCGCTCGAGCATAAAGGCGCGCTCTACTTCGGCAGTATCGGCGAAGCGACGGTCGGCCGGTACGAACTCCCCTGACTGCGTGACTCAACTCAGAATCAATCCCAATACCTCAAAGCCGCTAACGCACGCTCGCCAAAGTTTGCGATGGATGCGAGCGGCTTTGCCGCCTTCCTTGTGGTAAGCCTTTGGCTTACCGGAACGATTCGAGCCTTGGCGAGGCTATGCCTCCGATTCGTCCCCAAGGCAACGCCTTTTTCGCGTTTACGCGTTTACGCGGAACCTCGGAACCTCGGAACCTCGGAACCTCGGATACCTGCTACACAGCTGTATACCTCCTTACCAGTTACTCATTCATTAAAACGCTGGCCGATACAAGGAATCCTTCATTGGGGTCACATTCATGGATACCTGGTATCCAGACTCGTCCGCCCAAAGAAATTGGCAAACTCGTCACCTAAGGCAAACTAACTTCAAATATTTCAGCACTTAAAACCGCACCCTTAATCTCAACCACTATGGCACGGCCATTGATGGAGAATAGTCTCGAACAAGTCGGAATTTATCTTAGTTCCCCAGGAGCACGTCGTGATCAACCTGTTGTCGTCAGCCACCGCCACCCCGCAGCACGCGTTCAAAACCACCGATTTGGTTGGCGCTCTCATGCATAAGATTTCCCCCGAGCTGATCAACTCGGTGCATAGTCTCGGCGTCGATCAGCGTTACTCCACTTTGGAAAACTATCCAGAGTTTTTGGCCGGCGGCGTGGCCAAGCCGACAAGTTCCACCACCCAGTTAGGAATCGATGCCACCCGCCGGTGCCTCGAGCAATGGCAGGGCGACCCAACGCGCGTCGGTCTGCTGGTTGCGGCGACTAACACACCCGATCAAATGCTTCCCTGCCTCGCTTCTGAAGTTATGGGGCAGACCCACGGACTCTTATCTCGTTCGTTGCGGACAGTCAGCATGCAGGCTCAGGGCTGTTCGGTACTTCTGAAATCTATCGAAGTGGCGCAATGGTACCTGGCTGCAAATCCCGGCAAGTTGGCAATCGTCTTGATGGCCGAAGCTCATACGCCTCACGTAGCACCGCTGCTGCGCGGGGACTACTTTGGCTTTCGAGAGATCTTAAAAATGCGGAAGGAGCGAAAAGTTGATGAGGCCCAGTTCGAACAAAAAAGGTTGGATACCACCTTCGTCATTCAGTCCATGCTCTTTGGTGACGGTGCGGTAGCCATGCTGGTCGGCAGTGAAGAAGGAAAGCCCTCGTTTGGCCCAATCTCCCACTTGACCAACGTTGAACCCGACGATGTAAATCTCCTGACGATGAACAGCAATAGCCCTCATGAATTCCTGAAGGGCCGGCCTCAATACTTCATGAGGTCAAGCGTCCCCACTCGTGGTGCGCACTACGCGGTCACAACCGTCAGGAACGTCTTAAACCATCCCGATTCACCCGTCTCGACTATCGGACAGGTCGACGACTGCTTGATTCATACCGGCAGCAAAAAGATTCTCGACGGTGTCTGCTCGCAACTCGATATCGAAAAGGATTCTTCGAAGGTTCACGGTTCTTATGAAGTGCTCAAGAACTATGGAAATCTTTCGAGCGCTTCCACCGGATTTATGCTGACAGAAAAAGCCGACTGGAACGGACCGACGGTCGTGGTCGGTTTCGGAGTCGGATTTACCGCCTCGGCGGGCATCATGAGCAACAACTAAACCTGCGGACTTCAACCTTTCGGTTGCGGATTGCAGGAAGAACCCGGAGCGGCGTGAAAAGAGTTCAGTGCCTCGCACACTTGAACCTTTCATGCTGCTCCGGGTTCTTTCTTTAAGCCTCAGACACCCACTTTTTCGAGCAGACGGGTGCTGGTAACGACTTCCCTGATCATGTTGCTGACCTGCGTAAAATCGAACGGTTTACCGATAATCCCATCGACCAGCGTCTCTTCCCCAACTGGAGGAACAGTGCCTGGCCCATAGCCCGTGACGAGGACGATTCGTATGTCCGGCTGGCGCTGACGGATTTCGCGAGCAGTCTCCCACCCATCCATTTCCGGCATCGCCAGATCGGTGAAGACGAAATCGAAGTCCCCCACCGCCGCCAGCTTCTGTATTGCTTCCTGACCACTCTGCGCCAGCACCACGTTGTGGTGGAGCGCCTCGAGCATGTCGGCCAGAGTCTCTCTGACCGCTGCCTCGTCATCTACCACGAGGATGGACAACGCCGGCATTTCGACCAGCACTTCCGGAGACGCGTTTTCAACCGCGGCTGCATTCTTGCCAGGAAGGTCGATGGTGAAGACGGTTCCGCCGCCGAGTTCCGAGCTGACGCTAATCGTCCCTTCGTGTCGTTCGATAATGCTGTAACTCACCGACAGTCCCAGTCCTGTTCCCTGTGCGCCTTTGGTGGTGAAGAACGGGTCGAAGATCTTTTGTCGCACATCCTCCGGCATACCGGTGCCGCTGTCGGCAAACTTCAACCGCAGATCCGTCCCGGTGCGTTCACAGCTAATCGCCAACTTGCCGCCGGTCGGCATGGCATCGACCGCATTCACGATCAGGTTCACAAAAACTTCGCGTAACTCGGACGCGCTGCCGAGGGTGTTTAATCCGTGCTCGGACTCGAGCGTGACGTCGTAATCCAGTCCGCGGAGACGCGCTTCGTTTTCCCAGCGCGTCCTGGTGATCTCGACCGCATCGTTAAGCAGGCCGCGCACGTCGAGTAACTCGAACTCACGCGCCGGAGATTTTCGTGCGAAGGTCTGGATTCTCCGGACGGTTGCTGCCGCGTCTTCCGCGGCGGTCTGGATAATGTCCAGGTTGCGAACCAGTGCCTGGTCCTTGGTTTGCCGTCGCAGCAGTTGCGCGCGACCGAGAATCGCCGCTAACGAGTTGTTAAAGTCGTGTGCAACGCCCGATGCGAGTTGCCCCAGCGCCCGCAGCTTGTCCGCGCGAGCAGCACGCTCACGTTCTTCCTTCTGCTCGGTAATGTCGCGAGCAATGCCCAGCACGCCGGTCGTCCGACCGTCCACCACTAACGGCGAGTTGTCCACGCGCGCGTAACGCAACTGGCCGTCGTGCGCGAAATATCGCATCTCGTACGTTTGTGCCTGACCTGCCAACGCAGTCTTCAATTTCTTCTCCACCAGTTCGCAATCCGCTTCGTAAACCATATCCAGCAGTGGCCGTCCGATAAACTCCTCGCGCTTAAACCCGAGACCCGCCAGGGTCGCCGTATTGCACCACTTAAAGCGGCCGTCGGTATCGACGGCATAAATCGACTCGCGCGCGCTTTCGAGGATGTTGTTGAGCAGAGACTGGTGCTCACGGGCGACGGCTTCGACCTTGCGCAGTTCAGACAAGTCGCGAGCGGTGCAAACGATCGCCATTATCTTGCCGCCATCAACGACTGGTTCAATCGTAACCAGCAGCGGGCGATCAAGACGTTGAGGGGTGATCTCGATAGTGACGCTGCTTGAACTTTCGATTGCGCTTTCAACCACGCAACGCTGATCCTCTTCGCTGGTGCGGAGAATGTCACAGCACTTGCGACCCAAGAGTAAGCGCGGATGAGTGTCCTCCATTGCAGCGCCGGCGCGATTCACTCGCTTCAGCTGGCCACTATTATCGAAGATAAAGATGCCGTCCGACATGGCATCGAAAGTGGTTTCCCACTCGGTTTTTCCGCGCGCGACCATCTCGAAAAGTTCCGCCTGGGCAATACCAATAGCCAGTCGCTCGGCTACCGCGTGGACCAGCGCTATTTCGTCATCGGACCATCGCCGCAGGCGATCAGTCTGATGAATGCAGATCACGCCGCGGAATACTCCCTTGATGACCAGCGGATAGTCGATTTGCGAACGAACGTTTACAGCTAAAGCATGAGCGCGAACCGCGGCATTGAACTCATCTGAACCTGCGGAGTAGTTCAGCGCGTCATTGATGACGATTGGCTTGGAGAACTGCAGCAGGTGCTTGCCGATGGGATCTTCGTAACTAACGCTCAAGTGGCTGAGACTGTCACAGCCCGGCGCGACGTACTCGTGTTCTACTTGCGACGCAGGGTTAGCCGAGTCATACAAATGCAGATGAACCCGCGAAGCAGACAACGCCCGTCCCAGTTCGCGGGTTGCGGCACTTAACACTTCGGGTAGGCTCAACGAAGCGCGAATCGCCGTCGTCAAACGATTGACGAGTGCTTCCCTGGTCGAAGTCGCTTCTGCCTTCTGATAAAGCTGCGCTTGCCGAATCGCGATTCCGGTTTGATCGGCAATCGCTTTCGCCAGCGCAATGTCCGATTCGCTCCACGTGCGGAACCCTTTCGTCGTCGAGAGCGCAAAGGCAGCAGGAATTTCGTCCCCAACCTTGATAGCGACGTACATGATCGAGCGGACACTAGCCTTGGCCAGAATGCGATCGTAGACAGGTCGAATTCGCTCATCCCCGGCTGCGTCGTCAAACACCAGTACGCCGCCGCCTTCATGAAGCGATTCAATCAGACCCTTCAACTCCGACAACTCAAAATCCGAAGCCGCCGGTTGCACGGACTCGGCGTGGTACTCAGCGACGTTTGTCGCACGTTGCGCCCCCTCATCTTTCATGAAAAGCGAACAGCGATCGACCTTAAGGTATGAACCTAACTCTTGAACGGCGGTGCGAAAGATCTTGACGCTGTCGAGAGAGCACCTGACCGCCTGCGAAATGCGGTGAGTCATCGCCTCGCGCTCTGCCTGTTGAGTCAACGCCTCTTCAGCCTGACGCCGCGCGCTGACATCGACACCAACACCGCCGACGTACTTCTTACCGGAGGCATCCGTAGTGGGAAACTTGAAGACCAGCCATTGGTGCGGTGGGCCGTCTTTGATTGCGACCGTTTCCAAAATCTCTTCGGGGAGTCCACTTGCGAGCACCTTGAGATCATGATCGTGCGTGCGTTGAGCAAACTCGGTCGGCAGCCAATCGAAACTACGCTTGCCTCGGAGAAACTCCAGCGGCTTTCCAAAGAGCCGTTCAAAAGGTTTGTTGACGTAGACGTAACGACCCTGATCGTCTTTCATGAAGGCAACGGCCGGACTGTTGTCCATGAAGCTGTTGAAAAACGCCTGGCTCTCGCGCAGCGCGTCCTCTGACCGCTTCCTTTCCGTCAGGTCGCGGGCGATTCCCTGCACCCCAACCGGCTGTCCTTCGCGATAGATTAAACGAGTGCTGACTTCCAACCTTACTCGCCGGCCCTCTTTGGTAATGATCTCAAGTTCATAAACGGTCGGCTTTTTTCCCACTGCCTTGCTCGCAGTTTTGCGGCGTGCAAGCTCGAGATATTCCGGCGCGATCACGTCGGCAACATTCATCTTTACCGTTTCCTCGCGCGAGTAGCCGGTGATGAGTTCACCACTGCGATTGAGTGATGTGAAGTTTCCGGTGAGGTCGTGCGTGTAGATGATGTCGTTAGCGTTTTCGAACAACTCCCGATACCGTTCTTCGTTCTCCTGAACTGCCTTTTCAGCCTTTCTGCTCTCAGTGATGTCGGTCGCCACACCAATCACGCCAGCGATCTTGTTAAGCTCATCGCGTAGCGGAGAATAACGGATATCGAACACCAACTGATCAACGGCGACGGAAACGGAAACCGCTTCGCCGGCGAGTGCTCGGTTAACACTGTTAACGATAGACTGATTGTCTCGATAAACCTCGAAGATAGATTGGCCCACAAAGTCGCCCGGCCGGAGCTTCATGGCCTCGAGCCCTTTGCCTTCACAAAGAGTGAAAGTGCCATCCTGATCAACAGCAAAAAGAACCAGTGAGGCGCTGCCAATCACAGTGTGCAGCCGTTCTTCCGTCTGCTTGAGTGCGTCGCTCGCGCGCTTACGCTCGGTGATATCCCTAATCAAGGTTTGCACAGCCGGCTGGCCACGAAAGGTGAATGGCATTCCGGCCACTTCGACATCGATGACTTCGCTGCTTAGCCTGACGAACTTCGCTTCTGTAAATTGAGTAGGTAAACCAAGAGTGTCGATCTGCTCGATGCTCTCCTTCAAGAAGCGATGGTACTCCGGATGCACTAAATCGAGCAGCGCCTTACCAATTAACTCGTCAGCGCTATTGGCTCCCCACAGCCGCCGGGCCGCCTTGTTAACGTAAAGAACCGCGCCCTCGCGATGGACCACAATTGCTTCCGGCGAGAGCTCGACCAGCCGGCGATACTGCTCTTCACTCTCGGCTAGCGCCTGGTCGGCAAGTTTTTGCTCCGTCACATCGCGCACGGCTCCTCGCACCGAAACAAGGTTGCCATTGCGATCGCGCTCGACAGTGATCACGCCGTCGAGGTAACGCCATACGCCATTAGCATCACGTAAGCGATGTAGGGAACGGATTGGTGAATCCGAGCGATGGGTGCGGCACTGCTCAATATCTCGCTCTGCCGCTTCTTTCCCAATCAGTTCACTGAGGTGTAGGCCGATAACCTCCGCTTGAGAACGTCCAAAGAACTTCGCACCAGCCGGGTTCATGCTGGTGATAAATCCAGCAAGGTTGCGCGTGTAAATAATGTCGACGGCCTGCTCGACGATCTCGCGGTAGTGCTTCTCAACTCGGTGTCGTTCGGTGAGGCGTGCGACCTTCACCAGCAACTCTTCATTGCGGAAGGGAATATCAAGATAATCGTCGGCCCCGGCGGTTAGACCCTCGAGACTGTCGTTATCAGATTGTCGCAAGCCGCTAATGAGCAGAACAGGGATGGTCGCAGAACTGACGTCCTGCTTCAGTAATAGGCATAGATCGATGCCGCTCATGACCGGCATTACCACGTCACTGATGATTAAGTCGGGATCAAAAGCCTTAGCGAGTTCAAGCGCGCGGATGCCATCGCCGGCAGGCCTGACTTCGTAGCCTTCAGCGTTCAACAACTCAACCAGCAGATCGAGGATCTTCTGGTCGTCGTCGACGATCAGTACCCGACGCGGGTCTGCATAGTCACTAATCATTCTTGTTTGCAGGGAGTATCAGCTTGATCAGAAGGGCTGATAGCTGAACCGGGAAACGGGATTCTATTGCGAAGGAGCCGCCTCTATTCCAAGGTGGCCCGGGCAGTATAACAGAGTTGGCAAAAGTTTGTCACCGAGGAATGTGGGCAGATCCAATGGCCTGGGCCGGTGGAGAGGTTCCTCGGTTTCTTGAGATTTGCGCCTATCGCTTCTTGCCGGCGGGTTCTAAGGTCTTTGCGAAATAGCCTGGGCGGTAGTTCAGTTTCAGCTTCTGCTTCTGCAATTCGGGACTTAAGATCTCGATTTGGATACGACGGTAGGAACCATCGCGGGATTTATTTGAAGGAGAGTAGGCGACCAGATATTGCTCGCGCAGGTCGCGTTGAATCTGAATAAAGGCTTCTCTCAAATCCCCCTCGTTGCGAGGGAAATAGGCCCGGCCGCCCGTCTCGGCAGCTATCTTATTCATCGCTCCTTCGTTCACCCCAAACGTGTAGCGATCGCCTATTCCGATAGCGTAAATCAGAGCGTCGGCCTTTTGCGCTTGTTGAATTGCATCGTGCATTTTCACCTGACTGCTGCTGTCTTCGCCGTCGCTGAGCAGAATGATGGTGCGCCGTGTGTTTTCTGCCGAGTCAGAGAGCAGCTCGTTAGCCGTGGCCCAGACTGCATCCCAAATTGCGGTTGAGCCGGCAAGCATTCGATTGGTATCGGAAATCGGGGGAGTGCCGCCAACCACAACGCCGCCGCCGATGTAGCCGGAAGGTGGAATGAATTCGACTCGGTCAACGGCGCGTCGCAGCCGCTCGAGATTTCCCGTGAACCCCTGTTCGAGAGTGACTTCGCCTGTGAAAGAAACCACAGCGGCTTCGTCTCTGCCAGGTCGCATCACCGCTTCGAGAAATGCGCGTGCTGCAATCTTCTCATCGGGTAGAGTGCGCTCTTCAGATGCGCTGGTGTCGATCAGAATGGCGATCGAAAGCGGCAAATCTGTGTTCTGTTGAAAAGTGAAAATCTCTTGCGGCACCCCGTCTTCCAGCACCCGAATTTCTTCCTTCTTCAAGGTCGAGATAAAACGCCTGTGCTTATCCGCTGCTGTGAAGAAGATGCTCGTAAGGTTCGTTTCCACGCGGAGCACATCGTCGGATTCACCCGGCAGTTCGTCTTTTGCGGCAGGACGAGGAGATGGCGAGGGCGACTGCATCGGCGCAGTGTCGCTGCTGGTTGAAGTTTGCGCCGCTGCGGCGCGGCCTTTTGAGATTATCTCAATCGCAACACCGACCACACCCAGCATCGCCAGGATCAAAAACAAATTTCCAGCTCGATAAAACATTTCACCTTGCCTTAGGGCCGCACGCCGTCGGAGACCGCCCTATATCCACGTTTAGTTCTAACCTTCAGACCATCGCGACCCTGGACCAGCCTCACTTCAACCTTACGGAAGTTTCCATCATACCGATCGTTCACCGGTCGATAGGTAACCAAATATTGAGTTCGCAGTTCCTTTGAGATGCGGGTGAACGAGCGCTCAAGTGCGAGCATGTCACCAGTGAAGAAAGCCATTCCGCCAGTGTCTTCAGCGAGCGTCTCAAGAGTGCGGTCGCCCTTGTCCTGAACTTGTCCCGCTTCCACCCCGGGTACTGTGGCCATGAAACCGGCTTTGGTCGAGATGGAAAAGATCGTCGTTTCGGTTCGTTGCGCAATGTCGATTGCATCGCGCAAATCGGCGCGACTGAAGGTGTCGTCACCATCGGTGATCACGACCAGCACGCGTCGGCCGGGTGCATTGCGCATCTTCTCGTCGCAGAACTGCCACACCGCATCAAACAGGGCCGTTTGGTTTCCAGTCTTCTTAACACTGAAGACAGCACGATCCAGTAGATCGAGTTTGTCAGTAAAGTCCTGCTTCAGATTGATTTCATGATCGAACGTAGCAAACAGCACCCGGTCCCTTCGCGGACGGACCACAGTTTGGATGAAGTTCATCGCCGACTCTTGTTCAAACTTCAACTTGCCCGCCGTAGATGGCGAGGTATCCATTAACACTCCGACGTAAAGCGGCAAGGCGTTGCCAGACTCATCAGTGAAGGTCTCGATCTGTTGAACGATCTTATCTTCGAGTACGACGAAATCTGCTTTCGTTAACCCCGGAACAAACTGGCCCTTCTTATCGACTACGGTGATTGGCAGTTGTACGCGGCGGATGAAAGTGGTAATCGGCTTATCTGGATCCTGCTGCTGCTCGACAGCAGGAGTTGGGCTGGCTTTAGGTTTTGCTTGTTGAGCCGCAGCCGAACTGATCCCGCTGAACACCAGCGCGATTAACCAAAACGATACAGTGAGACGAAAAATGGGAAACCTCATGATGTTTACTGTTTGAAGAGAGTTCAACGAACCTGCCCACGATGGCAGGCTGCGGTTCGATGCCTGAGCAAGCAACTCTCGTTGCCCCTTTCACGGCAGCGAAGAACACTTGCAGAAGATATGAAAGCACATGCAAAGCAACTAACCAAGTCAGGACCGTGCGGCTGCGACGGCGCCGCTTTCCACATCGATCAAGTCAGGGGCAGGCCTTGATCAAACGTCGATTGATCTCCACCGCCCGGCGATTTCAGCTAAAGGGGTGGAGCAGTTGAGCGGCACGGAAGCGGTTCAGTCGCTGTCGCTCGCGGTTGTGAAGTTGGTAGTTTGGCAACAAACCGGGTGATACAATGTGCCCCGATTTCAACAGGTGAGTAGAACCCGCTTCGAATCTGTCGACGATCACTCCATGCCTGACCCAAAGCACAACCCGCCGGCAGAACCCCCCTCAGATAAACCGAGGCTGATTGCTCATTACCGAGTGATTAGACAGCTCGGCAAAGGTGGTATGGGCGAGGTGTTTCTGACCGAGGACACCAAGCAACACGGTCGCAAAGTAGCGCTGAAGGTCCTGCCGTTTGAAGTGACACAAGACGAGCACAGGCTTCGTCGGTTCAAACAGGAAGCGCGGGCCGTGTTGGCCCTCAATCATCCGAACATTCTCACCATATTTGAGATCGGCCAGGACGAGACGACCAACTACATCGCCACGGAATACATTGACGGCGAGACTCTCCGGCAATGCGTTTGGCGTCACCCGTTGAAGGTCGACGAAGCGCTCGGCATCGCGATTCAAGTCGCGATGGCGCTCGAAGCAGCACACGCCGCTGGCATTGTCCATCGCGATCTCAAGCCGGAGAACATCATGCTTCGAAACGATCGTTTTGTGCGCGATCGGATCGTCAAAGTGCTCGACTTTGGACTGGCGAAACTTACTGATCGCGACACGCCTTCTGCTAACCCGGATGCGGTTACGATACCGATCACTCATACGAATCCAGGCGCCGTGATCGGGACCACCGGCTACATGTCACCTGAACAGGCCCAGGGCGAACAGATAGATACGCGCACTGATATTTTCAGTCTGGGTGTAGTGCTATACGAGATGGTCGCCGGCCAGGCGCCGTTCTCTGGTCCAACCGACAGCCATGTAAAGGTCTCGATCCTCGATCACGTTCCGGCCCCACTTACAAAACACTCGGTCGAAGTGCCGCGCCAGTTGGAACGCATAGTGTCGAAAGCACTCGCGAAAGATCGCACCAAGCGCTATCAGACAATCACCGACTTCAAACTCGATCTGGAGCAACTGAGGGAAGAGCTGCACCTGTCTACCGCCGAACTCCGCAACACCACCGCGGAAGCAACTGCGGCGCGCATGACTCAGGAAACTTCTTTAGAACCTCAACAATATCTGCGCACGAGAAGTGACACGACGACCTCGCCATCGCAGGCGACCATGACCGCTGGTGGTGAGCACTCCCTTACTCCTGCGAAATCGAACCGAGGAATCTACCTCGGCATCTTAGGACTGGCGGTGATCGCACTGCTGGGTTCCGGCATTTATTACTACTCTTTGCGACGACCGATAAATTCAGTGGCGATCCTGCCTTTCTCAAATGACAGCGGCGATCCGAATGCTGAATACCTCTCGGACGGAATCACGGAAAGCATTATTCGCAGCCTTTCCCAGCTACCGAATCTTAAGATCATGTCGCGTAATGCGGTCTTTCGGTTCAAAGGTAAGAATACTGATCCCCAGGAGATAGGACGTTCGTTGAATGTGGGAGCGGTGCTGGCGGGTCGGTTGGTAAAAGTTGGGGACCGGCTCATCATTCACACCGAGTTGATTGATGTGAGCGACGGTTCGCAACTTTGGGGAGCCGAGTACAACAACAACCCTTTCGACATTCTGGCAGTGCAGGAAGAGATTTCGAGAAAGATATCTGAGAATCTGCGACTGCAACTCACCGGAGCAGATGAGATAAAACTGGCCAAACGTTACACGTACAGCAGCGAAGCGTACGAGCAGTATCTACGCGGACGCTATTTTTGGAACAAACGCGACGAAGAAGGTCTCAGAAACGGCATCAGGTATTTCAAGCAAGCTGAAGAGAAAGATCCAAACTACGCGCTCGCCTTCTCGGGGTTGGCTGACTCTTACGCGCTGCTCGGCGACATCGGCGTCGTTCCGCCGCGCGAAGAGATGCTGAAAGCAAAGAATGCCGCCGAACGCGCGGTCGAGATCGATCCGAGCCTGGCAGAGGGTTACACCTCGCGCGCGTTTGTAAAACTCGCTTATGACTGGGACTGGCTGAGCGCCGAAGCCGATTTCAAGAAGGCCATTGAGTTGAATCCGAAGTATCCGACGGCTCACCAGTGGTATGCCTCTTACCTGGTCCAGATGGGCAAGTTCGATCGGGCCAAACAGGAGATCGAGCAGGCCCAGCAACTCGATCCGCTTTCGCCGATTATCAGCTCCAACGCGGGCTTCTACTCATATCTGCAGAGTCGCTACGACGAGGCCATTCAGCAGTACAAGAAAACTCTGGAGACAGATTCGAAGTTCTGGGTCGCGCATCACTACTTAGGTTTGGCGTATGCAAAGAAAGGAATGCACCGCGAAGCGATTGACCAGTTGCGATTGCTTTTGGAGTCGCCGGGGACGGGTGCTTTGCCGGATGGTGCGGTGGAGCGGGATCCGGAAGTCGCGGCATCGCTCGGATTTGTTTACGGGGAAGCCGGCAATAAGGCGCAGGCGGAAGCGATTCTCGAAAGATTGAAAGC
>JBGTLE010000342.1:0-10186 GCA_041744295.1 Pyrinomonadaceae bacterium
AACTCCGTGCGGAGAGTCCGTGAAGCTCATAAGCTTCTGAGCCGCGCTATCCCTTTCTCAATTGATGTGCCGCAACCCGAAATACTCGAAAGATGCGAAACATTCAGCAAACGAAGTGGTTCTGTCGTGGAGGCAAAAAGGGGGGACCGTGAGCAATCAGCGTGACAGGTCAGATTGAACATGCAGTCAGGGTGACTATCGAGAGAGTCCAAAGTCCAAAGTCCAAGGGCCCCAAACGCTTTTGGACCTTGGACTTTGGACCTTGGACTTCTTAACCTGTCACTTTTCACCGCCTTAGTTCAAGGTATCAATCGTGGCAAGATTCAAGCGCAGACTTCCTGAAGTGCATCCGCCGGTGGGCTACATCGAGCTCCTCAAGGGAAACCATAACTTTCGCCAGCTGTGGCTCGGACAAGTTGTCAGCCAGCTCGGCGACTGGTTCAACACCATTGCGCTCTACACGATTATTCTCAACCTGACCGGTTCAGGTCGGGATGTTGGTTTATTGCTCGTGGCGCGCTTCGTTCCGAGTTTCATTTTTGGACCGTTCTCAGGAGTACTCGCCGATCGTTTTAGCCGCCGTTCGATAATGATCATCTCGGATTTGCTGCGGGCAGTAACCGTGCTCGGCTTCCTTTTTGTGCGTCGCGCAGATCAGCTCTGGATAATCTATGTGCTCACGGTCGCCCAGTTGGGTCTTTCCACTTTCTTCGAGCCGGCGAAGACTGCGGTCATCCCTTCAATCGTCTCCGACCGAGAACTGGTAGCCGCCAATGCAATCACTTCAGTGACGTGGTCAGTTATGTTGACGCTCGGCGCATTCATCGGCGGCGTCATCACCGGTTGGTTCGGCACCGACGTATCATTCGTTCTCGACGCGCTCACTTATCTGCTATCGGCGGCGCTTATCGCTCGCGTGCGCATACCGGCACGTGAGCCTCGCGAGAAGACTAAGCTAACGGTCAACCGAGCGCTGGGGATTACTGAAACTATTGAAGGTGTGCGTTACGTGATGCAAAGGCCGCGAGTGCTGGCGTTGCTGCTCGTAAAACCTGCCTGGGGATTAGGCGGTGGAATACTTACCTTACTCGCGGTATTTGGCGAGCGGATTTTTCCCGTGGGCAAGAGCGCCGCGACGGGAATCGGCGTCCTGTTTGCGGCACGCGGGATTGGAACGGCGGTTGGCCCTTTCGTAGCGCGGCGTTTTTCGGGTGAAGGAAAGGGCCGGATGCAGGCAGCTATCGGCATTTCGTTCCTGATCGGCGGAATTTTTTACATCGCGTTCGGCAGTGCGACGAGTTTTCTTTTTGCGCTCATCGTGCTGGGCATCGCACATACCGGTGGCAGCGTGCTGTGGGTTTTCTCAACCGTACTTCTGCAACGGAGCGTCGAGGACAATTTTCGCGGAAGAGTATTCGCTGCCGAGTTGGCGTTGCTTACACTTACAATGGCCGCCTCCAACTATGCCACGGGAGAAATGCTGGATCGGCTGCACATGTCACCGCAGTTGTTGACCATCGGTATTGGCGTCTTCTTCCTATTGCCAGGCTTGGCGTGGTTTCTGACGCAACGCTGGTGGGACCAGGGAAAAGACGATGTTGTCGAACACATTGTACGGACGGAAGTAAATTCGGCGTAGGACCGGGATGCTTTTAATGTCCGACATGCTTCAGCTTGTCGTCCCGACTGGCAACACTCAAGCCATGACGTAACACCTGGTTTTATGCTTGAGTGTAGGTAATCTTGACGACAAGCTGAAGCATGTCGGACATTTGGTTCGGTGTTGCTCAACGGTTCTAAAATTAACCTAGTCTCTTCTCTAGAGTTCAAGCAAGTATAGAGTTCAAGCAAGCTTATGAGTTCTCAAGCAGGCGGAGTCGTTGAGATTCGAGCCACGGAACTGGATCTAGCTGTGGATCAGCTGGACCACGATATCTGGAATCACGCGCAGCCTGTCATCATCACGCGTTATTGGTCCGGTGAACTCGCACCGCAAACACGCCACGTCGAGGCGCGACTTATCTCCACGCCCACGGCGCTGCTCGCGCGCTTTGAAGGCAATCAAGCCGAATCCCTAATCGTCAGTTCGACTCCACAAACGAAAACAAAAACAATCGGACTTTGGGACCGAGATGTTTGCGAGATATTTATCGCTCCGAATGCAGATGAACCGACCCGCTATTTTGAGTTTGAAGCGGCGCCAACCGGAGAGTGGGTCGATCTCGCGATCCGACTCAACGAAGAGAATCGACAAACTGAATGGGATTATCGTTCTGGGATGACGGCAGCCGCTCAGGTTGAGCGGAATCGCGTTGTGATCGCGATACGCGTTCCCTGGTCCGCCCGAATTCCCCAGCCGTCGCCTGGCGATCAGTGGCTCGGAAATCTTTGTCGTTGCATCGGCAGTGGAGCAGAACGTGGGTATTTGGCGTGGCAGGCAACTCTCACAGATAAAGCGAACTTTCACGTGCCGGAAAGGTTCGGCATCCTGCGTTTCAGTGAAATGCTTAATCCGGTAGCACCCCATTCAACAGTTGGTGCATGAAGTCCTCGTAGCTCGCACGATCCTGATCGCTCATGGCGATTATTCGCACGCCTATAACGTAACCGTGGCTGGTTTCATCCTCTTCAAGACTCTCATAACGAACTGGACTGACTTCCATCTCTACAGGGCCGGTTGGCAGCTCAACAATGACCTTGAGTCTGCGCTTCTCGCCAACGAGGTAATGTTCACCAATACGAATCGCCCGCAGATGCAGGCCTAGTCCGCTGTGGCTCAAGTCCGCTGTGTGGCCATCCAGCCAGGCGCGCTGGGCCGAGCCGTTGGTCTTCACACGTCGATCGGAAGGGGTAACGCGACAAGGAAGACGTACCGAGAAGCGTTTTTCGCCGCGCCGATTACCGAGATAGGCACGCAACCGCGAGACCAGTATTCGAGTCAGTTCCATTGAGAAAGAAAAGTCGTACCACTTTCGGAAAGTGCATTGAACCGTTGTTGAGGAGGGCGAATTAGGAAGCCGGTCGGGGTGTCGCGGATTTATTCTAGAGAGCTTACCCGACAAGCGCAATAGGGAAGATCATGGTTGGGAGGAAGGATGTTGGGTGTTGGGTGTTGGGTGTTGGGATGGCGCGTTAGCTGGATAGCGCGGGCGTCCTCGCCTGCAGGCAACGCCTCCACTCAAGCATCAGCTCACTTTTCAACCCATTTTTCCTGGACCGCGGGCGGCCTCGCCCGTTCGGTAGGAACTCCAGCAACCCAAATAGAGTGTTCAACCGATATCTGATTGGCATTCAACGTTTGGGGGGCGGGCCGCCGAGCAAAGTGCCCGCTTAATCTCCTGGAAGGTGAGGGCGAACGCGCTTAAGGAACTGCTGGTGGAACTGTCAACGGCTTGCCGCCAAAATCCCCACTCCTTACGCCAGTCGGGTCAAGGTAAAATGACAATTTTCCGGAACGTCCGTACTGCGCGGGTTCGGCGCCTGCTGACCAGCTTTTTCGATCGGCTGAAACTGTGATGCGAAATCGGTATCCCGTGGATTCGGTACCCTCAATATCTTTCGGCACCAATCCTGCGGTGATCAGAGTAGGAAGGTCCGCAAACTTGCCGGCGTTCTGTTGGCTATAGACTACTTGCGCGAGCGAGATGCGCGTCAGCATGTCCTGAACGTCGTTATGATGAGCATCGATGCGCGCATCAAAGAAAAACCGCTTTCCAGCCTTCTTCACCAACTGCAGGTTCTCCTGGTCACCCACAATCCAGGTGCCGTCAACCTTTATCAACCCGGTGGGCTCGACCTTCTCTTTCCCATCGCTGTCCAACACCTTGAGAAATACAGTCGCCGCCTCGCCGCTGATCTGTTCCCCGCTCAAATCGACCTTCTCGGGGACCCTTTCCATGACCGCAAACGCCATCTTCTCAAAGTCCGGCAACAGATCCAGGTATTCCTGTTGAGACAACCCCTCAATCGCTGACTTATAGATCGAAAGCGCGAACGCTTCTTTAAAGCGTTTCTCTCTCAAATTCTTGTAGAACTCACGAACGGTTTCAGTCGGCGAGCGTGGCGCGTTCTGAGCAAAAGAGACCGGCGCGCTGCAGCCAACCAGGACCAACATCAGGATCGCGGGGAGCAATCGTTGCAGAGAAATTCGCATACTCATCAGGATATTTTCTCCAGATTTTCGATTACGGCAGTCGGAGAGTTAGTAAGCGATAGAACTTATTGAATCAAGCGACCACGAAACACGAGGCGCGCTGCTTATCTTAGCAGGGCGCCTCATCATCAGAAGTAAAAACTTTTAGTTACTTGGCTTGTCAGGACTGCGCAGATGCAGTTGGCAGGCGCCATGAAGTCAGTACCACCGCGCGGTAGAGACTGTGTGTAAACTAACGTGCTGAATATTAGGAAGACCAGATGCGCAGGTCGGGATCAAAAAAGGAATACCCACGGTTGCTAGCGCAAGGTGGTACTGACTTCACCTCGCAGGCGTTTGCTTCTTATGTTCCCTTTCGCTTCGGCGCGAGCAGTTTCTCTCGCCCGACCAAATACAAGAGGATCATGAGCACCACAAACGGCAGCAGGGAAAGCAAATCCGACCACGGGCCGGCAAAGAAACCGTTGTTCGCACGTGACCAGTGCTCGATGAGATCGCTTTTCTCTTTCCAGAGACCGGCGAAGAAAGCGATGAACACGGCCGCCAGCGCTCCGCCTGCGATGTAACCCGAGGCCATCAGCACGCCAGGACTCTTATCAGTCTCGGCAACGAACTCTTCCTCCGTCAGATTCTTGTCCTTGAACTTCACGCGGATGTATTTGTCTACCAGCCAACGAATCATGCCGCCGATGAAGATCGGACTCGACGAGGAAAGTGGGAGGTAAACACCTACGGCAAACGCCAGCGAGGGAATACCCGACATTTCCAGCACGACGGTAATCATCACGCCCAACAGCACCAGTCCCCAGGGAAGTTGCTGATTGAGAATGCCCTTAATGATGTAGGACATCAGCGTCGCCTTGGGCGCATCGTATTTTGTGACGGACGAGCCATCCGGAGTGACGCGATGCGTTCCATTGATTCCAGGATCGACGTAATACACCGGGACCCCCTGGTCATTGATGAGGTACTTGCCCGGTGGGCCATTCGTCTCCTCAATCTTGTGCCAGGTGCGATAACTCGCGGTGTCGGAACCAGCCTGCCCACCCTTCACCTGCTCAGGTGGCCCAAGATTTGAAGTGCCGGCGCGCAGGTCCGCTGGATAATTGCGCTCAACTCTGTATGCGGCCTTGCCGGAATCATCGATTAGATACTCGCCCGGCTCTAAACCAGCGACCGTTGGGGCCGCTGCATCGTTCTTCAGCAAGCGGAAATTTCCGCCGGCTTTCGGCTGCGCGGTTTCTGTATAGGTCGGAAGCGCGGCCGCTACTCCGCTGTCCACCTGCGGCGTGTCTTTTACTGACTGGAAAGTCGTTTGCGGTACATAAACGGTACTCTCGTCATTGAGTCGCAGGAGAATTGGACCGAGGATCAAGGCCGAAGCCAACGCACCGATCAAAATCGCTATCTGCTGATACTTGGGTGTCGCGCCCACCAGGAATCCGGTCTTCAAATCCTGCGAAGTGGTGCCGCCATTCGACGCGGCAATACAAACAATGCCGCCGATCGATAAGGCGGTAACGTAGTAGCTCGGTCCAGTCCAACCAACAATCAGAAAGATTAAACAGGTCAGCAACAGGGTTGCTACCGTCATTCCTGAGATCGGATTCGATGACGAGCCAATCTCGCCTGTCAGTCGCGACGAAACCGTGACGAAGAGAAAACCGAAAGCGATGATCAGGACCGCGCCGAGGATGTTGAACTGAAGGTGTAACTGAGGCATTACCACAATCATCGCGATCAGCACGAGCACACCGCCAACCACGACCTTCATCGAAAGGTCCTGGTCAGTGCGAGGAACTCTCGCGCTGGCTGCCTGACCGCCGCGCAAATCGCTCAATCCACCTTTGAGGCCATGCCAGATCGTCGGCAGCGATCGAAACAGGCTGATGATGCCGCCCGCGGCAACTGCGCCTGCACCGATGTAAAGAACGTAAGCGCCCCGAATATCATCTGGTCCCATTTCGGAGATCGGCACCGTCCCGGGCGCCAGCACCGTTGTCGTTCCTTCACCAAAAAATTTGATGGCCGGAATCAGAACAAGATAGGCAAGCACGCCGCCGGCGCACATGATGGAAGCGATACGCGGGCCAATGATGTAACCCACACCCAACAGGGCGGGAGAGATCTCAGCGGCGACAGATCCTGCCTTAAAAGGCGCGCCAAAGACCTTGCTTGGTACGTCTTTCCATCCCTTCAGCGCGACCATAGCGACTTGGTAGACCATCCCGATACCAAAGCCGGTGAAGATCGTCTTCGCGCCGGAAGCACTTTCATCTGCTGCTTCGGCTTTGGCCTTGTACATCGGGTCGGCGGCGGCCCTAGACTCGGGCGAGGCGCCGGCTTTTAAGACTTCCGCGCAAGCTGTTCCTTCGGGATATTTCAGCAGTCCGTGTTGCTGAACAATGAGTGCGCGCCGGAGCGGAATCATCATCAGGATGCCCAGTAGTCCGCCGAGAACGGCGACCAACATCACCCGCGTAAACTCGAGGTCAAACCCAAGAATCATGATCGCCGGCATTGTTACGCCAACACCAAATGCGATTGACTCGCCTGCTGAACCAGCCGTCTGCACAATGTTGTTCTCAAGGATCGTCGCCTCGCGAACACCGATTTTGCCGAGCAATCGAAAGAGACTGATGGAGATCACGGCCACCGGAATCGAGGCGCTCACCGTGAGCCCGACTTTCAGCACGAGCCACAATGACGAAGCGCCGAAAACCATTCCGAGCAACGTTCCTATAATCAATGGCAGCGGAGTCAGCTCGCGAAGTTGGGTGGTGGCAGGAATATAAGGCCGGAAGGTGGCGAGTAGGGGGTTGTCGTTATTTTTGGGCTTGGCTCCGACCATGTCCGGATATTCATTCGCACCGACGCTTTCAGAAGACATCCGTGTTTGACCTCCAACGAATTTTAGAACGGGGAGTGCGCGGTGTTATTGATGCGCGTACTTTACACGGGCCATGAGTGTACGGCAAGCAGATGCGCCAGCGCCGGATCAACCTTCCAAGTCTGAAAGTCTCACTGTCAGAAGGCGGACCCTGTCCCCGCTTCTTCACAACCACTCATCCCCAGATCCACCTCTCAAGCCTGAAAGTCTCCAGTCGAGTGGTATTACTTTCCACTTCGAACTTGCAAACGATTTCGACTACACTCAACTCGACTTATCAACCCACACTCGCTCGCGGACAACAAAATGACTCGATTCGTAATCGCACTGCTGCTGCTAACGTGCTCAACCTTATTGCCTTTCAAGATCACGACTGCCCAACGCGAGAGTCCTGCGCGTCCTTCGCGAGAAACAGCACATATTCCCAGTCCCAGCGAAGTTCTCGGCTTCACTCCCGGCGATGATCGCAAGCTCGCGAGTTGGAATCAGGTGCTGGATTATTTCGACAAACTGGACAAGGCGAGCAACCGGGTAAAGTTTGAAGCGCTCGGCAAGTCTACGATGGACCTACCGTTTGTGATGGCAACGATCAGCGCTCCTGAGAACCTGGCGCGGCTCGATGAATATAAAGACATTCAGGCCAAGCTTGCCGATCCGCGAAAACTGGGACCAGCAGGCCTTCGCGATCGTAAAGCGGCGGCGTTAATGGCGCGCGGCAAGACGATTGTTCTGATCACCTGCGGCATTCATTCCACCGAAGTCGGCTCGTACCTCTCGAGCATGCTGATCGCGCATCGTCTGGCCAGCTCAAACGAGCCTGAGATTCTCAACATCCTGAAAAACACGATTGTGTTGCTCGTGCCGTCACTCAACCCCGACGGCGTCGACATTGTTAAGAACTGGTACGACAAGACGCTCGGCACTCCGTACGAAGGCACCAATCCGCCGGAGCTCTATCACAAGTACGTGGGCCATGATAACAACCGCGACTGGTACATGTTCACGCAAGTGGAGACCCAGATCACGGTCGGCAAGATTCATAACGTCTGGCATCCGCAGATCGTGCACGACATACATCAACAAGGTGAGTTCGCTTCGCGCTTGTTCCTGCCGCCTTATATGGCGCCAGTTGAGCCGAATGTGCCGAAACAGATTGTCGCCGGCTACACCGAGCTGGGGAATTGGATGGCGCGCGAACTGCGCTCAAAGGGTTTTCAGGGCATCACTACAAACTCAACGTATGACGCGTGGACACCCGCACGTGCTTATTCGCACTACCACGGCGGCGTACGCATTCTGTCTGAGACGGCATCGGCAAAGATCGCGTCGCCAATAACGATCAAGTTTGAACAACTGCGTTCGCGCGAGGGTTACAATCCGCAGAAAGAGTCTGAAAAGTTTGGACCAGTGTGGCGCGGCGGCGAGTGGCGTCTGGCTGACATCACGAACTACATGACGACCGCAGCGTTCACGTTATTGAGACATGCTTCTGAAAATCGACAGCAATGGCTGAACAGGTTTTATGGGATTGGAAAAGAAGCGGTGCGGCCGAGGAAGACCGGGGAGCTGTGGGGGTTTGCCATCCTGCCGACAGATGGGAAAGAGAATCACCTGGTGGATGTTCTGGAAAAGGCTGGAGTGGAAACCTCTTACGCCCGCATGGCCAAAGGCTTTTCTGCAAATGGGATCAAGTTTCCTGAGTACACGCGCTTTGTGTCGCTCAATCAGCCATACGGCAGCTTTGCGAAAGCGCTGCTGGAAACTCAACGTTATCCGAATTTAAGAGATAGCGCGGGTCATCCCATTGCACCCTACGACGTGACTGCGCACACCTTGCCCTTGCTCCTCGGTGTGGAGGTGAAGAGCCTGCGTTTGCCGTTTACTTATCCAATTCCGCGCGAAGGATTTGGGGGAGGAGCAGGTTGCTGCGGAGTTGCCAGTGATTCAAGCGCACCCCGTCGAGCCGTCTACAGATCCCAGATCCCATCAATGGATGAGGGTTGGACCAGGTGGCAACTCGTGCAGTCAAACTTTCGATTCCTTTCGCTCGAGGATAGCGAAATCAAGCGCGGCGACTTACGCCAGCGATTTGATACGATCCTGATACCCGATCAACCAGCGCGCATTCTTCTCAACGGATACGCGAAGGGGACGATGCCGGACGAATTTACCGGTGGCCTAGGCCAGGAAGGTGTCAAAGCCCTTGGAGAATTTGTCGAACAAGGCGGGACGCTCGTCTTTCTCAACCGCGCGTCAGAGTTCGCGATCGAGCATTTCAAGCTACCAATCAAGAACGTAGTTGCGGGAATTCCACGCACAGACTTTTACGTTCCCGGATCGATCCTGCGAATCGAACTCGATGACTCACACAGTCTGACCGAAGGCATGCCGAAGGAAACGATCGCGTGGCTAGAAGACTCGCCGGTTTTTGAAGTCACTGATACGCCGCGCATCAGCGATTGGGGCGACACCGCAAACGTCCGAGTTATCGCGCGGTATCCAACGAATAAAGATCCGCTGTTGTCAGGATGGCTGCTCGGCGGCGATCGTATCAAAGGCAAGGCTGCACTGGTAGAAGTAAAGATGGGCAAGGGTCGGATTATTCTCTTCGGCTTTCGTCCGCAGTATCGCGCGCAATCGTTGGCGACTTATCCGTTGTTCTTCAACGCATTGGCTGAAAAGTAACCTTTTTTAAGTTATCGCTTGTCCAGGATCAAGTTCGTCGGGCTGTCTCACTGTCAGGAAGGCGGACCCTGTCCCCGCTCTTCCGGTTTAGATCCATGCGGCTCTCACACCGCCGGCAGCATTTACTATTCGGAGTTTCCACGGCATTCAGCCCCGCCGTGGATCCCTCAATTCTCTTCTGGGAGCGCGGACGGCCTCGTCCGCAAACGCTGCTCACCAACCAACTGTCAATAGATCTCAGACTTTACGGCATTCGACGTTGCGGACGTGGCCGTCGGCGCTCCCAGTGAAGAGCGTGATTGGTTCCTTTGAGACTAAGGGTGTGGGAGAATTAAGAGGCAGTAAACTTCTATCTCACAGGAGTTTGAAACATGGGCCTCACAGACGATCCTCACAAGGCTGAACTTCGTGCAGCCGGTTGGCACAGCCACGGCTACTTACCCTACTTCGATGGTCGA
>JBGTLE010000343.1:0-7840 GCA_041744295.1 Pyrinomonadaceae bacterium
TGGGCCCAGATGTTGACCAACACAAAAAACAAGAAGGGCTGGCCCAACTGTTTCCCTGGCGGACCACCATTGCATGGCGCTATGAGTACCGTGTTCGAACAGATCGAATTGCTAGGCTACGGGGGCAGCGCGTTTCGCGGGATGTACGCTGATTTTCTCGACCAGGCTGCGGGCGTATTAAAGAAGTCAGCGTTGAAGAAAGTTGCCGAGCAATTCCGTGAGAGCGAGGCGTCGTGGCGAGCGATATCGGATGCAGCGCTGCCAGATTCGATCCCTCTGCTCAAAGAGACTCGCGAAACTCTCACCCGCAGGTCGGTTCTGATCCGGAAACCCCGTACTACCGCGATCGACAAAGAGCTCGAATCCCTTCGAGATCGTCTTGAACAGCTGCGCGAGAGAAGCGCAAAAGAGCTGTCACTGTCAAAGACTGACACGGTGGACCTGTTTGGAGCGATTAGTGAGCGCGTGCTCGAAACCGAGCAGATCGAGCGCTCCGCGTTTACCGAGCTCAGGAGTATCGTCTGACAATAAGTAATCACCTCTTCACGCTTGGAGCTCGACATCGAACGGTTGTAAACCTGGTTACATCTCGGAACAAAATGTCGTCATGTCTTAGCGTCATCCGGGGCAACGTTGTTGTCCGGTTAAGTCGAATCTTGCATGTAATCCATTTAGTCCCGACTCCTTCTAACTTGCTTACTGTTCTTCCACCGTGATTGCAAAAACGACGGTTCCAAGCATTCCGATTAGGCCAGCAACAATGAAGGGCGCTTGGGGCGTTATGGTCCAAAGCAAGCCACCAATCACAGCTGCTGGGGTAATCGACAAGCTACGCACGAGATAGTAAAGCCCCACCGAACGCGCCCGCACGTTTGGTTTCGCAAGATCGATGATCATTGCCTTACGCGCAGGTTCGCCAATCTCACGCAATCCGCCGATCACAAAAGCGAGCATGATGAGGACGAAATTCGTCGCCAGAATTATCGCAACGGGAAATAATGCGAAGCTTACGAAGGTTGCGACAACGAACGGCTTGCGGCCGATGCGGTCAGCGATCTTGCCTGCAGGAATGTAAACCAGAATCGACGTGAGCATCTGGATCGCAATCAGGCTTCCGTATTGCGCAACACTAAACCCTGCGACATTCGTGACGTACAGGATCGTAAGCACGCCGGTCATGCCTTCACAGGTGCGGATGATGATGTCCGAGATCAGCAAGCGCTTTAGCGCCGCGTGAAATGAGCGCCAAACGCCGAACACATTTGTCAGTTCCGGTGTCTGACGCTTGACGCTTACCTTCAGCAAGAGCACCACGGCGCATGCGGCCAGCAAGAGCGTTATGAGCAGTCCCGCATGTACGCCGCGCAAGACGCCAAGTCGGGTTATTACGACGCCGCCGACAATCGGCGCAATCACAATCGGCACTCGCTTGAGAATCGACTGCACGGTGAAACCCATCGCGCGGCGTTCAGGGGGCAACGCATCGCCGATGATTGCGAAAATTGCCGGCGAGCCCATGCTCTGCCACGCCATGACCAGCGCCAATCCCAGAAACAACCAGGGCCACGATGGGCTTAAAAGGTAGACGAGGTATCCGGCGGTAGCCAGCGCCAGAAAGATCAGAAACGCGCTCCGGCGACCCAGACGATCGGCAATCCAACCGCCGGGATACTGATACACCGCATCAAGAAAATCCTGAGCTGTGCCGAACAAACCAATGATTGGTGTGGTGGCGCCTAGAGCTTCGAGATACTTTGGCAGAAACTTCTTCCAAAGCTCTTCACCGAGGCCAACCAGAAACACCGCACCTGAGGCAGCCACCACGTTCCGTTCGAGGCTAAAAAAGTCTGCTACCGAACGCTTAAGCTGTATGGTTTCATCGCGAGACATGCATTGTTTCCCTTGCGAGAGCAGGCGAGTGTACTGTCGATTCCGACAAACTCAAATGTGAGATTTGGTCGGGTGAGGGAGGAGTAGGGCGCGAAGGCTCGCTACGAATGGCGGGGTACCGGAGGACGGGTGAACCATGACACGCACGGCGATGGTGCGGGCGGAGCGACTCACAGTTTCATTAAAGGCAGAGAGGTCGAAACTGACTCGGGTGAACTCGTCGCGCCGTTTGAAGGTAATCATGGATGGTTCTGGCGCAACCGGACCGATGGCGAGGTGACGGTCATGCTGAAAGTTAGTAATGAGTACAGCAGTGTTAAGCGAGTCGCATAGTTTACCACACCGACTATTGACAATAGTTGATCGGAATAACTAGACTCATCGCTCTCCCTGGCGTTGGCAGGATCAAAACTATAATGATGTCCAAAAGTAGAACCCCCAAAATCATTATGCGCGGTTTCAAGCCCGCTGCTCGCGGCGCGGCGCATGTGCTAGGAGAACTCGAAACTGCTGTCATGGAAGTACTTTGGCGCGCGAGTGGGCAGACAGTAAACGAAGTTGAAGAGCAGTTGCGGCGACATCGTGGGAGCGCCCACACGACCGTACTCACGACTCTCGATCGGCTTCATAAAAAGGGCTATCTGCTGCGTGAGAAGCAAGGCAAAGCTTTTGTGTATGCACCGCGCTACACGCGCGAGCAGTTTGAGCGAATGATGGCGCAAGAGGTGTTGGGGGCCTTGATGGGACACTCGGCAGAGACGACGCTTTCAACGTTTGTGGATCTGATTAGTGACGATCCAGGCGCGTTGGATCAACTTGAAGCGAAAATTCGAGAGAAGCGCCGCCAGCGCGTGACAAAATAGAGAATCACTGACTTGTTCGGCTCTTCAATGTTCATCGCGGCCATAGAGAATTTCGTGTTGCTTAGCACCGTACTGGCGCTGGGTACATTCGTGGTTGCGCTTATCGTACGACGCTTAACGGTGAGCCGGACGTGGCGTCCTCGCTCTGAAACTTTGGCCCATCTCTATACTGCTGCTCTCGTAACACCGCCACTCGCTTCACTCTGGCTCGTCAGCGCTGCGCTGTTGCCCAGGATGTGGATGACACCGGAAGCCTTCGCATCCCAGCATGCTGCGCCCCTGCACGAGATACATTTGCTGGGCGCTTTGACGCTCACTGTCGAACCGGCCCTGGCTTACGGGATTTTGCTTTTTGTAATTGTGATTGCCGCAGCAGTGACCTGGTCAAACCTACGCGGATCGTGGCGCGTGGACCGCGTAATCAAACAGTTGGACACGAAAGCATGCCCGCCGCCTCCCGCTCAGGTTGAATTAGTGAATGAAGTGGCGAGTAAATCCGGTCTGTCAGTCGGCTTAGTAATGAGCGACTATGCGCTTTCATTTGTATGGGGTTTTCGCCGCTCCAAGTTAATTCTCTCTTCTGGATTGTTGAATACGCTCACTCCGATCGAATTAACCGGAGTGTTGGAACATGAAGCGGCGCATCACGAACGTCGGGACAATCTCATCAAGTTACTACTTTCTGTTTGCAGCTATAGCTCTTTGGCTTTTCCGCTTACTCGCGCAATCGTCAGTTGGCGTGCTACGGAAGTGGAGATGATCTGCGATGAAGTTGCCGCTCGCCGTACTTCTGAACCGCTGGAGATTGCTGAAGCCTTAGTAAAGTTACGCCGTCAGACGCTGGCTCGTGGAATTACCACTCAACCTGTGGCCACATCCGTTGCGTCAAGTTTCGTTTCTGACAGCGCAGTTATGTTTGAACGCCGGGTTGATCGACTGCTGACTCTCCAAGATGCAGGGCCGCAACACCAAAATGCATCGCTTACCGCTTGGGTATCCGTTACGCTGCTGGCAGCCAGCCTAGTCACTCTGTCCGCCATCCTTTTGTTCGCGCCACTCTCTGTCCACCACGCGGCTGAGTCTCTCATCGAAATCATTAAATAGGCAGAAGGGAACCAGGCAAAAATGCCGACAACTTTTCTCTCTCTAAAAACTACCGCCGGTCGTCGGAGCATGTTGCTTCTTTGCCTAATCTCGACGGCTGTCGTGTTCGGCGCGTGCGCACGAAGTCCCGCGCCTGAGGCCGAACACGAAGAAGAGGCGATAGCTCGCACTGAGTTTACTGATCGGATTGAGAACTTCTTCGAGTATGACCCGTTGAAAGCCGGTCAGCCGAGTCAGTTTTTGATTCACATTACCGACCTTACCGACGGCACCCCAGTCGAGAAAGCTGAAGTGACCTTGATAACGCGTTCCAAAGGCGGCAATGAAGTAATGCAAACGAAAGCACGCGTCGGGAAAGTTACAGGTATCTATGTCGCCGACATCGCGATTCCCAACAAAGGCGATTACGACATCGAGTTTCACGTTAAGAACGCGAAGATCGATGAACGCATGCCGCTAACTGATTTCAGAGTGGAGTAGAACTCACTGTGACGAACCTCAGAGCAATTACAAGTTTGATCTTGGCGCTTTCGTTGCCGCTAACCGTGTGCGCGCAAACACCCGCAACCGCTGGGACGCCTGTCGCTGTTTCATTGCAACCTGACTTCGTTTCGCTGGAGTCAGCTACGGAACAGTTTCTCCGAAAGAATCTGACAGTCGAGGCCGCGCGGCTAGAGATTAGCGTGGCTGAGGCCGAAAGGATCGGCGCTCGGTTACGTCCCCGTCCGGGGTTAACTGCTAGTGCGGAGAATCTGCGTCTTTCCGGCGAAACGCCAGCAAGCAGATTGCAAGAGTTTGGCGTCACGGTGGCCCAGCCGATCGAGTTGGGCAACCGCAAGGCACGGCGAGTGGAGGTTGCTGAGCGCACAGTTTCGGTTTCCGAAGCACGCCTAACCGAAGTATTAAGACGCCAGCTATTCGATCTCAAAAAGACCTACTACGAATCTGTCCTGGGCCGAGCGCTACTCGGCATAGAGCAGGAGAACCGCGACAACTTCGAGGGGCTGGTGCAATTCAATAAGGCTCGCTTCGAAGAGGGATATATCGCGGAAGGAGACCTGTTGAAAGTTCGTTTGGAACGAATCAAGTTTGACTTCGCAGTAGCCAATGCTGAGCTTGCCTTCCGAAAAACAAAGATTCGGCTGCTTGAGCTGATCGGAGAACCGGACTTTGAGCGCGCTGCAAAAGTCGATGTAACCAGCCGTCTTCAGATGCCGACCGTCGACCTTAATCTCGTGCAACTAAGAGAGGCTGCATTGGCCAATCGTCCGGAAGTGAAAGTGGCCGAAGCCGAGGTCGCTCTGGCCGAGTCAACGATCAAACTGGAACGTTCGCGTGCTCACGGTGAACTGACTCCATACGTTGGCTATAAGCGGGTGGGTGTCGACAACACGGTCCTCGCCGGGGTTACGGTGCCGCTGCCATTTGGCAATCGCAATCAGTCTGGGATCGCGCGCGCGGAAGCGGGACAAAAAGTGGCGGAAACAACCGTGCGCTTCGTTCGCAATCGCGCACTCGCCGAAGTCGAAGTTGCATTTCGCGCTTACGAAACTGCGCGCGAACAAGTGAGAGCCTATCAAGCAGGTCTCTTGAAGCAGGCGGATGAATCTCGTGAGATTCAGCTTGCCGCTTATCAGGAAGGCGTAGCGGAACTAATTACGTTGATTGAAGCCCAGAAAACCAGAACCGAAATCCGCGCCAATTACTACCGAGCAATTTTTGATTATTACACCAGTATCTTTCAATTGGAGCTGGCCACCGGCAGCGATATCAAATTATGAGTACACCGAACGACATCAACGAAGAACGCACCGAGGAAACGAAGCAGGTGCGAGTCACCCGCGAAGAGACCTACAGCACTACCGGGCGAGATAGCTCTGCTTCACAACGCAAGCTGGTAATGATTGTGGCTTCAGTGGCCGTATTCGCGATGGTCATCACTCTATTTGCTTTCCTCTGGTTGCGCCCCGCTAAAGAACTGAAGACGGAGGCACCCGCCGCCCCAGGTAACACCGGAACTGTGAAGTTTCTGATGGAGCAGCAGTGGTTGATTCGGATGAAGCTGGCACAGGTAGAAGAGCAGACAGTCGCGCGGCAAATCACCGCGACCGGTCGGGTCGTTCCGGCAGCGAACAAGCAGGCCGTAGTTGCCCCGCCCGTGGGCGGCATTCTTGCTGGGGGACAGATTCCACGAATCGGACAGCGCGTTGCGCAAGGCCAGACCGTCGCTATGTTGCAACAGACCGCGACCTCAGCTGAGCAGGCGCAGGTCCGAGCGGCGGCTGCGTCAGTCAGTTTGGAGAACGCGCGGCTGGAAGCGGACCGGCGCACTGCATCGGGCGAAGTGGAATCCGCGCGCGTGCGCCTCGATCAAGCAACGAAAGAGGCCTCTCGCGCCAAACGTCTCTACGAACGTAAAGCCTTTTCAGAGCGACAGGTTCAAGCGGCAGAGGCCGATCTCGAGGTAGCGAAAGTAGGTTATGACGCGGCCGTAAAACGTGTGGAAGCGCTTACCGCATCACGATCCCTTGCCGCTGCCCGAGCAAATGTCGGCAGTGCCAATGCGAGTTTCACGGTGCGCGCGCCGCTCAGCGGTTACGTGACGAAAGTCAACAAATCGATCGGCGAGCAGGTTGCGCCCGGCGAGGCAATCCTTGAGATCAGTAACCTCGATATCGTGTGGGTTGAAGCGCCCATCTTCGAGCGAGATTTAAACCGTCTCGGTGGAGGCGCCGGTGCGATATTCACCACTGCCGCCTACCCGGACCAGGAATTTCGCGGCTCCGTCGTGGACATCGGCTCTGTGATCAATGAGCAGACGCGCGCCGCTACGGTCGTCTTTCAAGTCCCGAACGGCGGACGCGCCCTGCGAATCGGAATGCAGGCAAACGTGCGCTTAGACGCGGGCGAATCAGTGAGGGCAATGATGATACCGTTGTCGGCGGTCCTTGATAACGAAGGAAAGAAAATTATCTACGTGCTGCTTTCCGGAGAAGAGTTTGAGCGACGCGAGGTGACGCTGGGCGATGCGTACGGAGACAAAGTGGCGGTCCTTTCCGGTCTCAATAAAGGGGAGCGCGTAGTCACGCAGGGCGCTTATCAGATCAGATTGCAGGAACTCAGGCCGGCAGATGCTGGTGTGCATTCACACGAAACCTAACAAGTACTAAAGCAATAGAATGCTAAACAAAATTATTCTATGGTCGCTCCGCAACCGACTAATGGTTGTGATTGCCGCAGTCGCGCTGATGATCTACGGCGGCTACGTCACGATGCGCACTCCCGTTGATGTTTTTCCCGACCTGACCGCACCCACCGTCACAATACTCACGGAGTCGCACGGCCTCGCGCCTGAAGAAGTCGAATCGCTCGTCACGCTGCCTATCGAAGCGGCGATGAACGGCACGGCCGGCGTCTATCGGGTACGTTCCAACTCTGCCATCGGCATCTCGATTGTCTTCGTCGAGTTCAACCTGGACACCGACATCTACCGCGCGCGTCAGCTTGTCAACGAAAAGTTGCAGCAGGTGCGCCTTCCTGCCGGAGTGCCTCCACCTGTCTTGGGTCCGATCTCTTCGACGATGGGGGAGATCATGCTGATTTCCATGACGAGCAAAACGACTTCGCCGATGGAGTTGCGATCGATTGCCGATTGGACAGTACGCCCGCGCCTGTTAGGTGTTACCGGTGTTTCGCAAGTGATGATCATCGGCGGGGAGACCAAACAGTTCCAGGTCCTCGTCGATCCGGCGAAGCTTGTCGATCATGACCTGACGCTGGCGCAGGTTGCCGAGGCGGTTACCGCCGCGAACGCCACCGCAGCGGGCGGCTTTCTGGAACTCACTAACGAAGAGTTTCTGATTCGCGGACGGGCGCGAGTTTTCACGCCTGAAGATCTCGCCAACTCCGTCATCACAGTGCGTTCCGGCACGCCGATCCTCATCAGCAACGTGGCGACCGTGCAAGCCGGCCCGGCGTTGAAA
>JBGTLE010000344.1:0-2081 GCA_041744295.1 Pyrinomonadaceae bacterium
AATTGCTTGAGGCTATGCCTCGCATGGGTTTGCAGGCATAGCCTCTTTTAAAGACTTCGCGGTAAGCTACAGGCCTACCGCAAGGAACGCGGCAGAGCCGCCGAGTTCTCCTTAACTTGGACAGTGTGGCTGCTGCTGGATCCAGACAATGAACAAGCTTTCAATCAAAGACGTCGATATCGCCGGCAAGCGCGTGTTCATCCGCGTCGATTTCAACGTACCCTTGAAAGACGGCAAGGTTGAAGACGACACGCGCATTCGAGCTTCGCTCCCGACAATCGAATACGCAATCGATAAGAACGCTCGCATCATTCTCGCCTCGCATCTGGGCCGACCAAAGGGAGAGCGAGTCGAGAAATACAGTCTGCTACCAGTGGCCGAGCATTTGGCTGAGCTACTGAAAAAGCCGGTCGCTTTCGCTGACGACTGTGTTGGCCCGCCTGGCGAGAAAGTGGAGGCGATGAACGACGGTGATGTTCTCCTCGTCGAGAACCTCCGCTTTCACAAGGAAGAGGAGGCGAACGATGAAGAGTTCGCCAAACAACTCGCCGGCCTCTGCGATCTTTATGTAAACGATGCCTTCGGAGCGGCCCACCGTGCCCATGCCTCTACGGTCGGGATTACTAAGTTCGTCTCAGTAGCAGCAGCCGGACTGTTGATGCAAAAAGAGCTCGAGTACCTGGGAAAGGTGATTACCAACCCCGAGCATCCCTTCGTGGCAATTCTCGGTGGTGCGAAAGTGTCCGACAAGATTCCGGTTATCGAAGCGCTGATTGAGCGCGGCGTCGATCGACTTTTAATCGGTGGGGCCATGGCCTACACGTTTCTAAAGGCCGAAGGATTTACGGTTGGCAAATCTTTGGTGGAAGACGAGATGCTCGACACGGCTCGCGAAATCAAGAAAAGAGTGGAAGAGAAGGGAATCGAGCTGTTGCTGCCAACTGATCATCAGGTGGTTGATAGTTACGAGCCAATCAAGGGCGGCAAGGTCCTGGCCAAGACGATCCCGATTGAGTTCACGAACCTGGGCCACGCGGGAATGGATATCGGTGTTGAGACGGTTGAGCACTTTTCGCGTGCCTTGGCAGATGCGAAAACAATTATCTGGAACGGTCCGATGGGTGTGTTTGAAGAGCCACCATTCGATCAAGGCACGATTGGAATTGCTCGTGCCGTGGCAGAAGCCGCCGATCGTGGCGCCATAGTGATCGTGGGTGGAGGTGACTCAGTTGCCGCGGTTAGCAAAGCCGGCGTTGCCGATCATATCACGCACATTTCAACCGGCGGCGGCGCCACTCTCGAATTTCTCGCGGGAAAAGAACTCCCCGGCGTAGCGGCATTAACGGATAAGAAATAAGTCCAAAGTCGAACGTCCAACGTCCAAAGTCAGAATCGTTTCTAATCTAACTTCAAAGCACAAAGCACAAAGCACTAACATCCAACATCTGACCTTCAACATCTACTCTAACCTCCAACATCTACTTATGCGCAAACCTGTAATCGCCGGAAACTGGAAGATGTACAAGACGCTGGCTGAGTCGGTTGATACTGCTCTTGCCTTGAAGCCGCTGGTCGCGAACGCGAATCATTGCGAGATCATCATCGCGCCCGTCTTCTCTTCAATCAAGACCGTTTCCGATCGCGTCGAAGGCTCAAATATCAAGCTCTCTGCACAGAACTGTTCGACGGAAGTTGAAGAAGGCGCGCATACCGGCGAAGTCGCCGCTTTCATGCTGCGCGACGTTGGTTGCAAGTACGTTATCGTCGGACATTCTGAACGGCGGCAGCTGTATTTCGAAACCGATACGATGGTTCGCAAGAAGGCCCAGGCTGTTGTTTCCGCATCGATGACCGCGATTCTTTGCGTCGGTGAAAGCATGGAGCAGCGCGATCAGGGAATTGCGGAAAACGTCGTTCGAGGCCAACTAACTGGCGGACTTAGCGGGTTGACAGCCTCAGACCTCGACCGTATCATCGTCGCCTACGAACCGGTTTGGGCAATCGGAACGGGACGTACAGCGACGCCGGAGCAAGCGCAGGAAATGCATGCGTTTATCCGGCGCGTTTTCGCGGAAAGGCAC
>JBGTLE010000345.1:0-10517 GCA_041744295.1 Pyrinomonadaceae bacterium
AAAGAGAAAGCCTCCGGACTCTTTAGCCGGAGGCCTTTCAAGCAGCATGGAAAGAACTCTTACTTCTTTCTCGCCTTGCTCAGCAGCGCCCAACCAGCCGGTAACGCCGCGGCTGCCAAAGCAATTTTCACGATGTCGCCAATAATGAACGGCGTCACTCCAGCTTTGAATGCAACCGCCGGCGGCATGAACTGAGATAACCATGCCCAGCCGACGAAGATGATTACCAACGAACCGACAAACATCGCCGCCGCGGCGGAGAGAAACCGTTTATCCCAACCATTCTCTGCGAACGCGCCGGTTACAAACGCCGCTGCGGGAAAGGCTACGAGGTACCCGCCCGTCGGCCCGAGTAGATGCGCGAGACCTCCTCCTCCATTCGAAAAGAACGGTAAACCGATAGCCCCTTCGAACAGGTAAACGATCATCGCCGCCGCGCCGGCGCGTGATCCCAAGAGTGCGCCGGTCAATAAGACAGCGAAGGTTTGCCCGGTGATTGGCACCGGCCCAATCGGAATGGAAATCTGCGCCGCGAGTGCGGTGAGCAAACTAAACGCGACGACGAGGGAAACTTGTCGCGTCCAGTCAACCGGAGCTAAGGCAACGCCGATCAAGGTGTGGGATCTGGAGAATGATGTGTCCATGGTTTTTTCTCAGTACAAACCTGGCTGAAACGAGGGGTGCCCACGGAGGGACGCCCCTACTATCTAACCTAGTCGGCGGCGATGCTATCAACTCTGGGTTCAGCAGCCTCGGCCTGCAAAGTTCCGATGCGCATTCCATAGAACGAGCGCCAGACAAATACGGTCGATATCACGAAGAAGACCGCGGCCAGCACGTGCGTGATCATTAAGCCATTTTCGCCAAACCGTCCAGTTGGACTCGCAACTGAAACCGCGAGCTCAACCGCAAGCAATCCGAACAGCGTCGTAAACTTGATTACCGGATTCAGCGCCACTGAAGAAGTGTCCTTAAAAGGATCGCCTACCGTGTCGCCCACTACAGTCGCGTCGTGCAGCGCCGTGCCTTTTTGCTTCAGATCAACTTCGACAACCTTCTTCGCATTGTCCCAGGCGCCGCCGGCATTTGCCATGAATATCGCCTGGTAAAGACCAAAGATCGCAATCGAAATCAGATAGCCAATAAAGAAGAACGGCTCGACAAAAGCAAACGCGAGCGTTGAGAAGAAGATTGTCAGGAAGATATTGAACATGCCCTTCTGCGCATACTGGGTGCAGATCTCCACTACCTTCTTGCTGTCTTCCACCGAAGCCTTTACCACACCCTCGAGACGAATGTTGGCCTTGATGAATTCGACCGCCCGGTAAGCACCAGTCGTAACCGCCTGCGTCGATGCTCCAGTAAACCAGAAGATGACTGCACCGCCTGTAATCAAGCCCAGTACAAAGGGTGCGTGGAGCAACGATAGGCTCTGAGTATTGGTTGTGAGACCGTTGGTCAGCGCCATCATGATGGAGAAGATCATCGTTGTGGCCCCCACAACCGCAGTTCCAATCAACACCGGCTTGGCAGTGGCTTTGAAAGTATTGCCAGCGCCGTCATTCTCTTCGAGCAAATGCTTTGCGCGCGAGAAATTCACGTCCATGTTGAAATCGCGTTTGACTTCTTCGATGATATTCGGCTCCTGCTCGATCAGCGACAGCTCGTAAACCGACTGTGCGTTGTCAGTCACCGGGCCGTACGAATCGACAGCGATGGTGACCGGGCCCATGCCAAGGAAACCAAACGCTACCAGTCCAAAAGCAAAAACCGGCGCGGCAACCATCAGCGGATCGAGACCCAACGTGCTGAAGTAGTAACCGATCGACATCAGCGCCACAATGCTCATACCCAGCCAGTAGGCGGAAAAGTTCCCCGCGACTAAACCGGAAAGAATGTTGAGCGAAGCGCCGCCCTCCCTCGAAGAAGTGACTACTTCACTAACGTGGGCCGATGAGGTCGAAGTAAACACCTTGACGAGTTCGGGAATGATTGCTCCGGCGAGGGTGCCGCAGGAAATGATCGTCGAAAGTTTCCACCACAGACTTGAGTCACCACCCAGCACTGGAATTGTCAGGTAGGAGATGATGAAAGTGACCGCGACTGAAACCAACGATGTAATCCAAACCAACGAAGTCAGCGGAGTCTCGAAATTCATCTGTGTTGCGTTGGCGAAACGGGCTTTCGCGATCGCGTCGTTGATGAAGTAAGACGTGCCGCTGGCGATAATCATCATGATGCGCATCACGAAGATCCAAACCAGCAGTTGCACCTGAACCGTGGGATCGCCCACACCCAGTAAAATAAAGGTGATCAGCGCGACGCCCGTAACACCGTAGGTTTCAAAACCATCGGCGCTGGGCCCCACAGAGTCGCCGGCGTTGTCACCAGTACAGTCAGCAATCACGCCCGGGTTTCGCGCATCGTCTTCCTTAATCTTAAAGACGATTTTCATCAGGTCTGCGCCGATGTCGGCAATCTTGGTGAAGATACCACCGGCGATTCTGAGTGCCGCTGCACCCAACGACTCACCAATGGCGAATCCGATGAAACACGCCCCGGCGTATTCACCCGGAATGAACAACAGGATGCAAAGCATGATCAGCAGTTCCACGCTGATCAGCATCATGCCGATACTCATGCCCGCGCGCAGCGGAATGGCATAAAGCGGAAAGGGTTTGCCTTCGAGACTAGCGAACGCTGTGCGCGAGTTGGCAAACGTGTTTACGCGAATGCCAAACCACGCCACGCCATAACTGCCTGCGATTCCTACCAGACTAAACAGGAGAATGATGACAACACGGAAGGGCTCCATCTCCGAGAGCACGCCGAAGTAAAGGACAATTACGGTGCCAATAAAGATTTCGAGGATCAGAATGAACTTGCCCTGCGTGATGAGATAAGTCTTACAAGTCTCGTAAATCAGCTCAGAGATCTCGCGCATCGCGCGGTGTACCGGCAGCTTCTTCAAATTCATGTAGATCGCCAGCCCAAAGAGCAATCCCAACATGCAGATGCCGATACCGATCAGCAACAAACGATGACCGTCGATGCTGTCATTGAAAAAGGTGACCGACGACAAGTCGGGAAGTTGAAGGTTCGCCTCACCACCCTGATGCGATTGAGCGAACACGGAAGTTGCGCCCAGGGACAGACATATCGCCGTGACCACCAGCGCCAGCAGCTTTCTGCCAAAGCGAGAAACGAGTGATTCCTGACGAGGAAGATTTAGGTTTTGATTCATGACTTTTTTAAAGAGACCCTCGTTAAGCCCTTCACCGGACAAACGAGCGGCAAGCTGATATTCGAATCAGCGGGGTTCCCCTCCAAATCCTTTCTGACCGGTTGATTATTGCGAGAAATTGCTGCGAATAACTCGGGTACTGGGTGAAACAAACCAGATACGAGCTTGTCCGGTACCCAGCGTAGCGAATCTGCAGCCTGCTAAAAGCGGACATTATTGCCGATTTTCAACGGGACTGTCCAACCGAGGGGCTGTTTGGCAATGTTTCAACTTTTGAATTGAGCTTTCAAGATCTGGAATTTGCGGGTCGGGAAGGGTGGTTTACCCTCGCTGATGATTCCAGGTAGCCCCTATCCTAAATAAAAGCGGCGGGGTTCCCGACTGCAAATTCCAGCGCTCAAGTCATTCCAGACTCACTGCCTCATGCGCCGCGACCATACTGATTCGCAGGCGCTCGCCACGCATCTTTACCAATGCCAAAACCGCCAGATAGAGTGCCAACAACACCAGCGCGCCTGCGGCTATCGCGTTTAGCAACTCGATATCGAGCTGGCCACTCCCGATCTTTGTGACCCGCAGGTTCCCAATTACGAGAGAGACAAGCGCCCACAAAGTTATGACGAGCACGAAAATCATCGGCAGCAACGTGAACGCAATCCTCTGCCTGGCTTTGTAAAGCCATACCGTCACCGAAAGAAGTGTTAACCCGGCGAGTAACTGATTTGAGGCTCCAAACAAAGTCCAGAACTTCAGCCACGAGTTTGGCGGTGCATACACGATGAAATAGAACGGGACCGCGACTGTCAGCAGCGTCCCGACCATCGCACCTATGCGGCCCTTCCAACCAAACAACTCCTGCACAATGTAACGACCCAGCCGCGTACAAACGTCAAGCGTGTCGAACACAAACGTCGAGAACGCCATCGCGCCAAACGTTACTGCGAACGCCAGGTTCTGCTTGCCTACGATGAGCGTGAGAAACTGGCCAATGCCGTTGCCGTAGATCGTGCCGGGCGCCCTGCCGCGTAATGCCTCCTGGCTAACAATCATTACCGTCACCAGCGCGATCAAAGCGACGAACCCTTCCGCGAGCATGCCGCCATATCCAACCGGCTTCATGTGCGATTCGCGATCAACTTGCTTGGAAGTGGTGCCCGAACAAACAAGTCCATGAAATCCCGAACATGCCCCGCACGCAATCGTCACAAACAGAAAAGGAAACAACGCACCTGTCATCCCGCCGATGTTGAAAGCTTTGAAAGCCGGCTGCTGTATTTGATAGTCGCCAAAAAGAACGCCCATCACACCTATGGCCAGCGCCGTGTAAAGAATGAAGCCGCCCAGATACCCACGCGGTTGCAGTAATGCCCACACCGGAACCATCGACGCCACGCAACAGTAGAGCAGGATTAAGACGCCCCAGCTCTTGTGATCCAAAGCGAACGTGTTTGAGGTTTTAGTTCCAACCCACGACAAAGCAAAAGCTGCCGGAACAAAGATCAGCGTCACCAACCAGAGCGGGGGATTGAGAAAACGCTGAACGACACCGAGCAGCAGAGAAAGCACCAGGTACATCACGCTAGCCGCAGCGACCGCGCCACCGGGATTGAAATTCACTGTGACCGCTTTCAATTCTTCCGAACCACCGACGAACGTGCCGGCAGTGATATCTGCAAACGCGACTATCACGTAGAGCAGCGCTATCCAGATAAAGGCCATCATCGCTCGGCCGGCGCCGCTTCCGAGGTGCTCTCGAGCAATCTCGGCGATCGAAGTCGCACCGTGACGAACGGAAGCAGTCAAACTCGCAAAGTCGTGTACCGCGCCGATGAGCACGACACCGAGCCCGATCCAAATCAGACACGGCAACCAACCAAAGGCCTGGCACGCGAGGATCGGACCGGCGATTGGTCCGGCTGCGGCTATCGCAGAGAAATGTTGACCGAAGAGATAGAACGGTTTGGTCGGTACAAAATCAACGCCGTCGTTGACCTGATTCGCAGGAGTGATCCGCGTGTCGTCTACTTTGAATTGCCTTGCTACCCAACCGCCGTAGAGACGATAGGCAGCGACCAGCATGACTAGAAAGCCAATAGCCAGAACTGCGAGGGTCACAAAGTGTTCTCCGGTTCATTGTTAGGAGAGCGACGCCAACGGCGCATACCTTACAATAAACCACTCCTGCCGACATTTATTTTTCACTGGAGAGGATCGATCCCAAGGGTAGCCGAAGCGGCAACCTTGGGCTGGAGGACATAGCTCCTTCGGAGCCAGGAAGATCAGCTTCGCTATCCACCGGCAAACTTTTTTCTGCTCGGTCTCGAATTTTCTACATCCTCTTTGCGCTAATCTCTTTTCCCCCTCTCTTCTTTTCCTCTATAGTTTTGGCTGGTCATGGAAGAGATCATAAAACTCGAAACGCTCGACACCAGCTTTGTAAATCTCGCTCGGCTGATCCGCTATCTGCGCGAGCGCGAATTTTCGGGACGCCTGCACATCACTCTAGATGAATACGAAGCTGATGTTTTTCTGTACCCCGGCACCGCACCCAGTGTCTGGGAGATCGACCGCGTCACAGGCCGGGATGCTCAGGGAGAAGGCGCGCTTGAGCGGTTGCTCGTGCGTTCCCAGGAACCCGGCGGCCTGATCACGATCCACAAACGATCATCAGAAATCTCACCTGCTGCCGAGAGCGACGAACCGGTAATTCAAATCAACGAGCACGCAGTCGCGGCAACATCGGCCGAACCAAAACCTGAAGTAGATTGGGATCGGCTGATCTCGGCAACTGCTGACTTGCTCGCCGCGGTTGAGCGGGCCGTGCAAACTACCGGCGAAGATTTTGCCGAGGACTTTCACACCGCCGGCGTTGAACTGGGAGACGATTATCCATTCATCGATCCCACGCTGGGGAACTTTGAATACAAGCACTCCGGCCTGCGTTTGCGAAAACGCCCAACCGTCTCGGTTTATGTCAACAGCATTTCGGCCGGGCTGCGCCGAGTTATTAGCAAAGCGGCAGAGCGCGGAGGGGGCACCAGGTTTCGTGAGCGGGTCGCGGCAGAACTAGCAATCGCCGCACGAAAACAACCAGACGCGCTCGCTGAATTCACTCCCCACCTTGATAAAATCGCCGGTACGCGCGTGTTGTAGAAGGAAGAGAATTCAGAAGACAGAATTCAGAATACAGAAGACAGGAAACAGAATCGCCGCCGTGCTTTCCGCGTCCACCTCTGTTCTGACTGCTGACTTCTGACGCCTGACCTCTGTTTTCTGTATTCTGTCTTCTGTCTTCTGTCTTCTGTTTCCTGCTCTCCCATGTCCCCGTTCCGCAACATCCTTGTCCCAACCGACTTCACGCCACATGCGCGTGCCGCCTTGAAATACGCCGCGGCGTTTGCTCGTAGCGGCGGGGGCCGCATAGTGCTCTTCAGCGTTCAAAACGTCAGCGTTCCGGAAGATCTCTTACTACTACCCGATAGCGCTTTCGAGGAGCCGGACAAGAAAAGTTTCTTGCCACTGAGAGCTGACTTTAAGGAACTACTCACCGAACCAATCCTGCGCGGTCTCGACGTGGAACCGGTGATCGTCCACGGCGAGCCGGCACCCGAGATTGCGCGAGCGATCAACGATTACGATATCGATCTCGTGACCGTCGTCACCCACGGTCGCAGAGGTTTAGCGCGGGCCCTGTGGAGCTCTACGGCCGAAGAGATCATCGCCGAAGCCCCCTGTCCCGTGCTTACCATCAGACAGCCGCAGCACGACTTTGTAGAGCTAAGCGGAGATCAGGCAGAACTTCGGCTCAAGCAGATCTTGCTTTCAACAAACTTCCGACCGTCGTCAGTGGCGGCCACTCTCGTCGCTCGACAGTTGGCCCAGCAGACGTTCGCCGAACTGCACGCCCTCTATGTGATTGGCGATTACTTTGAACAGATCTCGGCGATGTTTCCCGAAGGGGGCTTGACGGCTTTAGCGCGAATGCGGAGTTATGTGAATGAAAAGATGGAGCAGCTAACGCACAACGAAGCGAGTGGCGCCGTTTCGCATATTGCCGAGGGTCGACCTTATGAAGAGATAGTTCGGCTCGCTGCCGAGATGAACGCCGACCTGATTGTGATGGGGACGAATGTGCATGCGTCGCTGTTTGGCGGGACGCCTGTGCTCGGCGCCGAGATTGAGAGAGTCGTACGAAATGCACCCTGCCCGGTGCTTTGCGTCCCGGGTAGTAATGCGATGACGCCGTTGCCACTGCTGGTGACGCAACCCGCGGGGTGAGGTTAGCTGTCAGATGCTGGATGTTAAATGCTAGTTATTGGTCTTGGACTTGGGTCTTTGGACTTGGGTCTGTGGTCTTGACTCCTTCCGCTGCAGGCCTGCTTCGCCGTAGTTGCTTACTGGACAGAGAAGTCAAAGAACAAAGATCCAAGTCCAAAGACCAATAACTAGCATCTAACATCCAACATCTTCCCTATTGGCTTTGCAGCACAAAACTACCGTCCGGCAATCTCACCGCAAACACCGAACGTTCATAAACACTCAAAGGCTTTGACTCCTGATGTTGTTGCGCGGTCGCCAACTGCTCGCGCGTAACCGTATTCGCAGTGCGAGCGGCCATCGGATCGCGAATCAAAGAATATCGTCGGCCAATTCGGCGCACATACTCTCGCGTCTCAGCATACGGAGGAACGCGATAGCCATACTTCATCACCGCGCCTTCGCCGGCGTTGTATCCAGCCAGCGTTAATTCAACGTTCCCATCAAAATGATCCAACAACCACCTCACGTAACGAGTGCCACCTTCGATGTTCTGCTTTGGATCCCAAATATTAGTGACCCCAAAACGACGAGCAGTCGGCGGCATCAACTGCATCAAGCCACTCGCGCCTTTGTATGACAACGCACGACGCTTGAACGAAGACTCCTGATGCATGATCGAATAGAGCAGCAGCGGATCGACGGAATTACGCCGGCCCGATTCAACGATGTAGCTATCGATCTCCGAACTGCCGGTAGTAAAACCCTCCAGCGAGTTGCTGCCGATCGCCATAGTCGTCAACTGCGTAAGCGGCGTTCGTGAATGTGAGTAAGAGTAGTTGCTCGAAGTTGTGAGACTGCGCGACCGCCGGCGCTTGCTTTCGGGAGCAGCTGGCGGCTTGTCGATCTTGACTCCGTTCGCCAGGTCAAAATTGTCGAAGCGATAAGCAGCCGGATCATCCTGTGCGAACACCTGAAGCGCAGTGACAAGAAGCAGCGAAACCAGTAGAGGGATTTTTTTCATCATTTGTTAGGCAGGGCAAAGACGATTTTATTTGGAAGCTAATGAAACGAAATTGAGGTCGTACTGCGGGGCAGCTCACAGAGGCGTTGAGCCGAAGCCATATTAGCATGCGGGTTAAACAACTGCCAACACGAGGTTTTTCCGCTGATTTTATTGGGATTTCAGGGTTAGACGTGACGAATTGCAGATCAGGATAGGTGGTTTACCCCCCCCCCCGCCCGTTTCGATTGGTACTGCTAGTAGCGTCGATCAAAGGGGGGGAAAACGACCCTTCCTGACCTGCAAATTTTCACAGCTTGAATGAATCAACGCGAAGAGCGAACTCGACAGCTTCCCACTTTACTGCATGCAAAACTCTCGGCAAGAAGTTAGGAACAGCCTCGCCGCGATCGGGCTTTAGGAACCCGCCATCGCAGTTGTATCATCCGCGCGTTTTACGAAACCTCATTTTCCTTTAACCCGCGCGCACCTGCGCGCCTCACACAAACGAGGTACATAAAATGAAAAAACTTCTGGCAGTAGCTCTGTCTCTCGTGTTCGTGTCGGCAATCGGATTTGCCCAGGCACCGACCTCTTCAACCTCCAGCCAAAGCGCAAACGCGAACACAAAAAAACGTGGGCCGGTCTTTCGCGCAACGAAGGACCAGGTCAATCAGGCACAAACGCTGCTCAAGGGTCGTGGGTTTTACTCGGGAGATCAAACGGGCAAGCTGGACGATGCCACACGCGATGGTTTGAAGAAATTCCAAACCGCCGAGAACATCAAAGTCACGGGGACACTCAACAAACTAACGCTCGAAAAAATGGGAATCGAGTTAACCGAAAAACAGAAAGCGATGTAGCGGCCCACTCGCGGCCGATTGTTTGAGGATTCGTAAACGTTCGGAATAATGCGGAGCCTTTCGAGTGCGCCTACTTGTCGGCGCTTTAACTCCTGGGCGAATAGCGAGCGCCTGGTAGTAGAGTGCTGAAACTAAAAGCGCCGACAGGTCGGCGCACTCCAAAGGCTCCGCCTTAAGCCAACAAGCGTTCGACGACGCCGTAGCTTGCTTCCAAAGCTTCCGGAAGTTTTTCGGGCAGGTTGCCGCCGCCTTCTGCCATATCAGGTTTGCCGCCGCCCTTGCCGCCGATGATTGGAGCAAGCTCCTTGATCACCTGGCCGGCGGGAACGCGTTTGGCGACATCGGCAGAAGTGCGCACTATCAGCGAAGCTTTCCCATCACCGCTGCGACCCAGCACGACTACGCCGGATTTGATTCGTGCCAGCAGCGTGTCTGAAAGCTGACGCATCCCGGCGGAATCGAGACCACTCGCATCGCGCGCCAGAACTTTTACTCCCGAGATGTCGCGACCATCGTCGCCATTTGTAGACGAGCTCATGGCGCCGGTCGCGATCTTCATCCGCAACTCATCGGCTTCACGTCGCGCTTTTTTTAGCTCGTCCTGTAACTTGCCGATAACTGCCGGCAGTTCTGCTCGCGAAGTCCGCAAGTCGCTCGTAACCTTGTCGACGATCGATTCGGTTTCGCGGAAGCGTTGAAACGCATCGACACCGGTGATCGCCCGGATGCGTCTGACGCCGGAAGCTATCGATTCGTCGCTCGTGATCTTGAACAGTCCGATATCGCCCGTCGCGCGCACGTGGGTGCCGCCGCACAACTCTTTCGAGAAGATGTCTTCCGCGCCTTTAATGGAAAGTACGCGCACCTGCTCGCCATACTTCTCGCCAAACAGCGCCATCGCGCCGGATCGCATGGCCTCTTCAATCGCCATCTCGTCGGTTTGCACGGTCTCGTTTCTGAGGATGTGATAGTTGACGAGATTCTCAATGTCTTCGATTTCGCGATCAGTTAAAGGTTGATAATGCGTGAAGTCGAAACGAAGGTACGTGGGCGCAACGACCGAGCCGGCCTGTTTGACGTGCGTACCCAAAACTTCGCGGAGGGCTGCGTGCATCAAGTGCGTAGCGGTGTGGTTGCGGCGCGTGGCATC
>JBGTLE010000346.1:0-3525 GCA_041744295.1 Pyrinomonadaceae bacterium
AACCCTTCAGGAAGAAGGCGTATGAAAACATGACCAGGTAGACGAACTGCGCCGCGGCTGCTTCCCTGCTCGCGAAGTGCATTCCGATCACCAATCGCAAATAGGTCACGACCAGGAAGATCGAAACCGCTGAAGAGACAGCGAACGCCACGTGAATCGAAACGTGATCGACCAGATATGCAAGTAGCAGATGAAACGAGAAGAAGGCCGCGGCAAGGAAGAAGTAGTTCATGGGGTGAAGTTCGATGCCGCGGATGGTGGTGATGATGAGCATGATGAAGAAAAAGAAGAAGAGTGAAACAGGGGCAAACAGACTAATCCGTCCCGCAAGCGGACCAGGCTGAAGCTTTTCCGGCATTACCATCGCAATCTGATAACCGGATAGCAGATTCTTGTACGACCAGGTGAGGTCCCAGCCTTTATCGCTTTCGCGCTTCTCAGTCGGTGACACCGTGTTCTCCGCAAAGTCGATGTCCTTGAAATTCGTTTTCATACGCAGCGTAAAGTCACGAACCTGGGCGACTTCAGTCCCAAAGCTGTAGCGCCATTGGTCCAAACCCTGCGAGCGATAGCCGACTCCCAGCTGTAAAGTTCTCCCCGGTGGAATTTTTACCGCCGCAGTCGCGGCGTTGTCGTGGTTGCCGACCGATATTGGTAAGCCGTCAATTGTGAAGACCAGGTCATCGTAGATCGCTCTAGCCGATGGAAACGCGAGTCGCAGGTTCACCGTCTCCTCCTGCTGGCTGGTATTTCGAATTCCATATAAGCCCGCAAAATTAACTTTGTACGTGCTGTACCAGAGCAGCCCCTTTTGACGATGTTCAAGATCGAGCGCGACGTCGATCGCGCTGCTTTCGAGTGGCAGCGGCGTGACGATCTCTTCCTGCGTTGTCTTCACGACTTTCTTCCCATTCTCCGTGACCTCCTCCTTCTTCGAAACATATCTTATGTACGAGGCTGTTGGAGGCGACTGGTTCTGTGGCGTCCCCCACAGAGAGGCGACGCGACTCTCGCCCACCGAATCGGTTGAATAGGTGCGCGAGAAAATTGTGCCTCCGAGAATTGCCCAGGCAACCGACGCGCACATGAAGATAAAGATGATCGCGAAGATTCGTTTCGACATCTGACGACTCCTTCTCTTAGGTCCAAGTTAAAGGGATGGCACTCCCCGGAAAACCTCACAGTAAAGTTTATTTTTGTGTCCGCCTTAAGAGCAGACAATGTGGCGAGCCACATCAAGCTGGTGTTAGTAACAACATGGTCGCGATTAGACCAATTGCGTGTTCAGCGACTAGTGTCCGTCGCCAGCAGTGACTCAACCTGCTTTTCCACATCGGGAAACGACCCGCGACCAAAGAACACATGCCAGGCTATCCAGTTCAGCAGGGGCAACCGCAAACTGGCACAACCCAACTCCAATAACAGTGGTTGACGAAAGGTGACCGCGACGCGACGCATCCACAGTCGCGACGCAAAGCGAGCCCGAAATGGTTCTCCTGAATAAGAAGTGAGGACGCGCGCGTCACCTGAAACAAGGAAATCTGCGATGACCTCGGCTGCAAAACTGGACAATCGCATGCAAGGATCGAGACCGCCGGCCGTCAACGGCGAAACTGCGCCGGCGGCATCGCCGACTAATAGACCATACCGGTTACCGATCCTTTTCAACACGCCACCAACCGGAATCCGACCGGCCCGACGTTCCACCAGTTTGGCTTTGCCAAGATCAACAATCGAGTTCAAGCTGGCGCGAAATTTTTCTATCGCCACCAACGGTTCAAAGCTCGACGGATACCCGCCAACACCGACGTGCGCGTCGTCTCCATCGTTGGCAACCCAGGCCAGGTATCCCGGCGCCAATTCGGAATCCAGAAAGCAATGGAGCCGCGGCGGCCCAGCCAACGGCACATCGCGAAAGACATCCTCGACACCAACAATCCATTCGCGGTTTGTGTCGAGATTTAGTGCACGCGCAACTCGCGAGTTTGTTCCGTCGGCTCCCACTATGAGCCGGGTCTTCACCTCTCGACGTTGGGAACTGGAATCGAGTCTGACGATGAGATCTGTTCCCGAAATCGAGTGCCCCGCATACCGCGTGTTCAGCAGCCAGCGAACACCGGCGCGCTGACACTGCGCGAGCATGCGGTGGTAAAGCGCCGACATCTTCCCGATGCGAAATTCCGCGTGGGGACTACTCAGTTCCAACGAGCGGCGTGCGGGCGAATAAAGCGTGACGTGACTGATGGCGGGGCCGAGACAATCTTCCGGCAAATCGAAATCTTCCAGCGTGCGACGGACGAAGATGCCGGTAGTGTGTACGGCATCCGCCAACGTATTCTTGCGGTCGACGAGCAAGGTGCTTACGCCGCGCTTACTGAGCTCTCGCGCACACTGCAGACCTGCCAGCCCCGCACCGATGATCACTACGTCACATTCGTCCATGCGATTTCTCTCTCAAACACCCGATTTCCATGAAGTGCTTTGCATTGCAAAGCGCCGGAACAAAAAAAGGGAGGCCGTGTCAGGTTGCGCGCATTTGATGGATCAACTTCTCCATATGACTCAGATAGTCATCGAGTGCTTTGCGTCCTGCTGCTGACAGTTTGTATTCGGTCTTCGGAGTGCGTCCCTCAAAGTATTTGGTGCAAGTGATGAAACCCGCCTCTTCCAACTTGCGTGCATGCACACTGAGATTTCCGTCGGTCGTATCCAGCAACGACTTCAAATCATTGAAGGTCAACGTCGCGTTTGCCGCCAGCGCGCTCACGATGCCGAGGCGGAGTCGCTCATGAATAATGCGATCGAGCGACGGGGCCGCACTGGTCACCTTTGCGCCCGCTATTCCTCGAAGATTCTCTGCGCCGCTTTCACTATCCTTCTGTGCTGCGGATTTTAATGCTGAACGTCTAGCCACCGTACCTCCTTGCGATGATTACACCGAAAACTATGTGCAGTCCTCCAAACCCAGCCGCCATGAACCAGTCAGTCAGGGCCACCGGTCCAAACAATGCGGCGCCACCGAGGGCCATAAAACAAAATCCCATGATAGGAACTACGCGCACCGAGAACATGCCGCCCGTAACTACGCCCGTACCGTAGAGCAGCAACCAAACGCCGGGGATGTAATTTGTCAGGCCCACCTGATAAAAGATCACAGTCAATAGCGCACCGGCAAGGATGGGAGGGAAAAGACTAAACGCTACTTTGCGCGCGGGGCCGGAAACGAGCGGCACACCTGAGATGCTTGCCTTACGATCCATCGACCAGCCGGCAATGAGAAGCGAAACAAAAGCGTCCACGGCCCAAATCGCCAGCCAGGTCTTGAATGGTCTTCCATGAGCGATCAAAGCGGTGGCCAGCGCGGTCACGCCGATTGCCGCTTCGCCCCATCCGGAGATACCGGTAAAAGACGAGGCGCGCTCCATCGTTTCGCGAATATAGCGCAGGTTGTCCATCGCGCGTTCATGCAGCGCAGGCGGTTCGTCTAAGGGTGTGGGTACGAGGCGAATGGAACTCATGGGAGGA
>JBGTLE010000347.1:0-7665 GCA_041744295.1 Pyrinomonadaceae bacterium
GCAAGGCAGGAGATTGCTAATTGACGACGGTAATTGAGCAGACGCTCGAGACTTATGGCATTGAGAATTGGGGTGCTGGTTACTTTGACGTAAATCGCAAGGGAAATCACGTGGTCCGTCCCGCCGAGGGGGATCCCCGTTCAGCCGATCTTAAGGAGATAATTGATGACCTCGCGAAGCGGGGCATCGGCGCTCCGGTTCTCCTGAGATTCCCCCAACTGGTCGCCGCACAGGTCAGAAAGCTTCAACGAGCATTCAGCAGATCAATCCGCGAATTTGATTATCAGGGAGCGCACATGTGCGTGTACCCAATGAAGGTCAATCAACAGCGCGCCGTTGTCGAAGAGTATTTGCGCGAGGGCTCGCGCTACGACTTTGGACTTGAAGCCGGGTCAAAAGGCGAACTTTATGCGGCGCTGGCTCTTGAGCAGACTCCGGACAGCCTGCTGGTGCTCAATGGTTTTAAGGACGAGGAGTTTATCCAACTCGCCTTTGCCGGAGCCCGTGTCGGGAAACGAGTAGTAATCGTTATCGAGAAATTGAATGAGCTCGATCACGTGCTCAACATCGTCGACCGTCACGAGGGCAACCTGCCCATCCTCGGAATGCGAGTAAAGCTCTACTCCAAGGGTTCGGGACGCTGGGAAAAGTCGGGCGGAGAAGCCGCCAAGTTTGGTCTGACGACGACGGAGATGCTGGAAGTAATCCGCCGGCTCGAAAAGGCCGATCGGATTAGCATGTTGAAGCTGTTGCACTTCCATATCGGCTCGCAACTTACCGACATCAAGCGAATCAAGAATGCGATGAAAGAGGCCGCGCGTGTTTACGCCAAGGTCTACCAGCTGAAAGTGCCAGTCGACTTACTGGATGTTGGCGGCGGTATGGCCGTCGACTATGACGGATCCAAAACGGCTTTCGATTCATCGGCAAACTACAATTCACAGGAATTTGCCAACGACGTGATCTACACAATCAAGCAGGTATGTGATGACGAGAACGTGCCGCACCCAACTATCATTCAGGAGTCAGGACGTTTCCTCGCTGCTTATCACGCGATTCTCGTTACCAACATTCAGGATGAAATTGAAACGGTTGTTGAAGATATCACTCCGATCGAATTGGCTAAGGACGATCCGCAGGTCGTCGTTGAACTCAGCGATCTGCGCGAGTCGATCACCGTCAAGAATTATCGCGAGTACTATCACGACGCGCTCGAGCATCGCGAAGAATTGTTTACGCTCTTTAATTTGGGCTTGATTAGTTTGGAAGATCGCGCCAAGGGCGAAGTGCTTTTCTGGGACGTGTGCGAGCGCGCCGACAAGCACGCACAACAAGCCAAATATGTTTCCGAAGAGTTCGACGATCTTCGGAAATTACTGTGTGCGAAGTACCTCGCAAACTTCTCTGTCTTTCGCTCAGTCCCGGACCACTGGGCCCTGGATCAACTTTTTCCGATCGTTCCCATTCACCACCTCAATAAAACGCCGACTGAGTACACGACGCTGTGCGATATCACCTGCGACTCTGACGGTATTGTTGACAAGTTCGTAGACCTGCATGACGTGAAGCAGGTACTCGAGCTGCACGCTCTTATTCCGGGTGAGACTTATTACATTGCCTTCCTGCTGGTCGGGGCTTACCAGGAAGTAATGGGCAACAATCACAACCTATTCGGCGCCACCCACGAAGCCCACATTCATATCGATGACGAAGGGTTTCTGATCAAGAAGGTAATTCGCGGCACAACGGTGGGGGAAGCGACCTTACGCGCTCGTTACGAACGCAGTCTACTGCACGACGGTTTCCGCCGGCTGATTAGTCAGCGGGTAAAGAGGAATGAGTTGAGTGAAGCTGAGGGAGCTGAGCTCGCCCAGTTCTACGAATCAAAGTACGACGCCTATACATATCTTTCGGTCAACGGTGCCAAGACAAAAGCTCGGCGAAGCACCGATTACTAGTTTTTGAGCGTTAAGCCTAAGCGTGTGAGTGGGCATAACCAAGCAATCATACTGAAGTCCACTTTTTGGAGAGGTTCAATACCTTTATGGTCACTCAGCGAAAACCTAAAGCTACAAAGTACTTAACTACGCCCACTCGCCCCATCCAGGTCGATCGTGATCGATCCGTTGCCGGACTCCTGGAGAAAATGGAAGGCGCAGGTTTCGGCGGCCGTCAATTGGCTGAGGCGCATCGCATCTGGCTCGACATGCTGGGAGACAACACCACGATTATGGTGGCCGGAGCCGGCGCGCTAATCCCCGCCGGCATGCGACGACTGCTCGCCTATGTGATCAAGAACCGCTTTGTTGACGTGTTAGTGCTTTCAGGCTCGGTGCTCTTTCACGATCTACACGAGACGCTCGGGCGCTATCACTTCCAGGCCCATCCCAGCATGACCGATGCCGAGTTAGACTCGGCACAGATCAGTCGCATGTGGGATCTGCTGGCGAGTGACGAAGAGTATCGGGAAGCGAACGAGTGGGTCGGTGGCTTCACCAACCAACTCGATCAATCCCGGCCCTACTCCACGCGTGAATATCTGCACCTGCTGGGCCGAGAGTTGGCAGAGATCGCATCGGAAGATGGTGTCCTGACGTCGGCGTACAAGGCTCGCGTACCGATCTTCTGTCCCGCGATCGCTGATAGCGGCATCGCAGTAGGAATCGCTGCCTCGCGGTTCGAGAAGAAGAACAATTTCATGTTTGACATAGTTCAGGACGTTCTGGACATGGTGAACATCACTGCACGCGCGCGGCTAACCGGAGTGATCAACCTCGGCGGCGGCACACCAAAGAGTTTCATTCAGCAGACCGAGGTCTCGTCCTTCATTCTCAAGGACAATCCTCAGGGTCACAAATACGCTATCCAGATCACGACCGACGCGCCACACCCCGGCGGGCGTTCCAATGCGGTATCGCTCGACGAAGGGTTGGTTTATGGAAAACTGGCCCGCGGGGCCCACACGGCCTACGTTAATTGCGATGCGACAATAGCGCTGCCGATTCTGATCACGGCGCTTTCGCAGACAGCTGCGAAGTACATGAAGGGCCGTAAGCGGCCGAACTTCACTTTCGGACGCGAGTTGATCGTCGAAGTTCCTTAACGAGTGCGAACAATCCCCTACTTGATCAAGTTGCGCCACGCGACTTTCCAAACAGTCAGCGCCGTAGGTGCACAATGTTTATAGCACCGGATCGTTTCTCGGGGACTCACTCCGTTAGGAGTGCAACAGCTTATATTCCGCTCCTACAGGGCGGAACTCAAAACAATAAATCGAAACTGTAAACATTGACGCCTAAAAGGCGCCGAATTGTGAACGAGGCGCCAAAATAAAATCGCTTTTTGGGGCACGCTGCTTTTTACGAGACGAAAGTAAATGAAGCGCTACACCCGGCTTTCTCTTTTCCCTGCACTTCTTCTTGCCGCCTTCATCGCGGCCATTAATTTGTCTTCCGCGCAAGATGATGCGGCGGTAAAAGCAGCTTACGACAAGCTCGAGCAGACGATCACCATGCGGGATGGCGTGAAACTCTTTACGGCCATCTACACGCCAAAAGACAAGTCTCGGCAGTATCCGATCCTCCTGAGTCGCACGCCGTACAGCGTCGGCCCCTACGGCGACAAAGATTTCAAAACAACTCTTGGGCCATCGCCACTCTTTCAAGCCGAGAAGTACATCTTTGTCTATCAGGATGTCCGCGGAAAATTCATGTCCGAAGGCGAGTTTGTAAACGTGCGGCCGCATAAGCCGGTGAAACGCGGGGCGCTGGACTTCGATGAAAGCAGCGACACTTACGACACCATCGAATGGCTGGTCAAGAACGTCGCCAATAACAACGGTCGTGTGGGGATGTGGGGAATCTCCTATCCAGGTTTCTACACGTCAATGGGCCTAATCGATGCGCATCCGGCGTTGAAAGCATCTTCTCCGCAGGCGCCAATCGCCGACTGGTTCCTGGGGGATGATTTTCATCACAACGGCGCGCTGTTTTTGCCTCACGGCTTTAACTTCCTCGCCACGTTCGGGCAGCCTCGGCCTACTTTGACGACTGAATTTCCGCCGCGCTTCAATCACGGAACTCCCGATGGTTATTCCTTCTTCCTGAACCTGGGACCAGTGGCAAACGCCGACCAGAAGCACCTCAAAGGCCAGGTCGCGTTCTGGAATGAAATGATGGCCCATCCGAACTACGACGACTACTGGCAAGCGCGAAACACGCGGCCGCACCTCAAGAACGTTAAGCACGCGGTCATGACGGTCGGGGGTTGGTTCGACGCTGAGAACCTCTACGGCGCCCTCAACACTTACCAGACGCTTGAGAAATCGAATCCGGGAATCAACAACACGCTGGTGATGGGGCCCTGGTTTCATGGCGGCTGGGCGCGGTCAGAAGGTGATCTGCTCGGCGATATCCGGTTCGGCGCCAAGACCTCAACTCACTATCAACAGAATGTAGAACTGCCTTTCTTCAACTGCTTGCTGAAAGACAAGTGCGATCGCAAACAGGCTGAGGTGCTGGCCTTTGAGACGGGTTCAAACCAGTGGCGTTCATACGAGCAATGGCCGCCAATGAATGCCGGCCAGAAGAGTCTCTATCTGCAGCCGCTTGGTGGTCTCAGTTGGCAGGCTTCCGCGACCGGCTCGGATAAAGGGTTTGATGAGTATGTAAGCGATCCGCGCAAGCCGGTGCCCTTTATCAACGGCATCGAGATCGGGATGACCCGCGAATACATGGTGGGGGATCAGAGATTTGCTGCGCAACGTCCGGACGTCCTGGTTTATCAGACGGACCCGCTGCTGAATGGGGTGACGGTGGCTGGTCCAATTACAGCGACGTTGTATGTCGCCAGCAGTGGCACGGACGCCGATTACATCGTGAAGTTGATCGACGTCTATCCCAACGACGCCCCCGACAACGATCCGAATCCGGCGAATGTGAAGATGGGTGGTTACCAGATGCTGGTGCGAGGTGAACCGATGCGTGCGAGATTTCGCAACAGCTTTGAAAAGCCCGAGCCATTGACGCCGAACAAAATAACCAAGATCGAGTTCACCCTGCCTGACGTGAATCACTCTTTCCTGCGAGGCCATCGCGTGATGATCCAGATCCAAAGCTCGTGGTTTCCGCTCGTCGATCGAAACCCGCAGCGATTCGTAAACATTAACAAGGCAGTTGAAGAAGACTTTCAGAAGGCCACACAGCGAATCTACCGCTCCGGTTCATACGCATCACGTCTAACCGTGAATGTGATGAAATGAATTTTTCAAGGTTGTAAAAGTTGCTAACGTGCAAATTTTGCCAACCTGCAAACTGGCATGACTACTTAACTCTTTAAGATCCAATTCTGCGGATCGACAATGACTTCCTCACCTGCCGCGACTTGAACGGTCGCCTTTCCGCCAGGCATTTCCAATCTCTTCAATGTCTTTCCGATCTGCACATCGACCGGCATCGGAAAAGGCAGTCCTGCCGGTACTTCCCAGCGCAGAGTCAGCTGGTCTCCGCTCCGTTCGCTGACGAGTTTCGGCAATTTTGGTTGTCGTAGATACACTTCGAAAAACCAGTCGAGCTTCATATTCGAAGCCGCTTCTGAAATCCTGAGAAAATCATCGGTGGTAGCGAAGCGAACCTGACCTCCGTCAGTTACCTTCTCTAAACGCGGTTCGGGATACGCCATACGTCTCAGCGCCGTGAAGAAGGCTTTGTCACCCAGCACGTAACGCAAAGTGTGAAGCACGACCGCGCCCTTGCCATAAATATCGCCGTCGCTGTTCACATAATCCGGGGCTGCCATATACATCTGCACCGTCGAACGCGGCTCGCGGGGCGCGACCGGCTGCATGTTGCGCAGGCCCTTCATGCGATTCGACATCGCTTTCAAGTAGGCCTCTTTCCCACGCAGCTTCTCCAAATAGAAACTATCCATGAACGACTGGAATCCCTCGTGAAGCCAGAAGTCGCGCCAGTCCGACGCAGTCACCATGTTGCCCCACCACTCATGGCCCAACTCATGCAGCATCAACCAATCCAAACCGTCCGGCTCAAACTTGAAGTGATTGCCATACGCGATAATCGTCTGGTTCTCCATTCCCAGGTAGCTGGTGTGGGCAATTCCAAGTTTTTCTGCTCGAAACGGATAGGGGCCGAGGTACTCCTCAAAAAAGGCCAGGTACTTCTTGGTTTCATCGATCAGTTTCTGTCCTTTGTCGAAATCCTCGGGCAGCACCCAAAAGGTGATCGGCAAAACGTCACCTGCGACACTCGTGTACTTATCTTCGATTGTTTTGTAGGGCGCGAGGTTTAGCGTGATGTCATAGTTGTTTATCGGTTGCGAGACAAACCAGTTGAAAGTTCGAGTTCCATCCTGATTCTTAACCACGCTCTGCAGACGTCCATTTGAAGCAGCTACCAAATTCTGCGGCACCGTGAAATGCAGTGAAACCTTATCAGGCTCATCCGAAGGATGGTCCTTTACCGGGAACCAGAGGTCTGCTCCATCGACCTGACACGCCACGCCAAGCCACGTTTCACCGGTCGCGGTTTTAGACCAAACGAAGCCGCCGACCCACGGCGGACGCGGCGCGACGCGCGGTTTACCTCCGTAACCGATCTTCACGCGCACCACATCGTTTGCTTGTTGCGTTTTCGGAAACGCTATCCAGATCTTGTTGTCGCGGCGTTCGAATTTCAGCGGCTGCTCCACATCTGCAATCAGCGCCACTGAACTCACGGTCAATGGCGTGTCTAAATCAAGCACGAACCACTCGGTCGAGTGAATTATCTTAGCTTCGGCCGTCAGCGTTCCATTGATCGTCTGCGTGGCCGGCTCGATGCGCAGATCCAGATCGTAAGATTGAATGTCATACGCAGCTTGCTCTGGCATCAACGGTCCACCAGATTCGGTGGGACGGACTCCGTGTTCTCTTTGAGCATGCACAACGGCTAGATTGCCAACGAATAATAAGGCACAGAAAAAGAGACGCTTGTTATGCGACATGGTTGTATCTTACCTCAAGGTTGAAACTTGGTTATGGTAGGAGGAATGATAGCCAGAAAACCAGCTTGCGTATCACTGGACACTACGAGGGAATTTAAGTCGATTGACTTTCACCCAGAGCCTCATCATTTCAACTGCAAAGGCCCCGTCGCTGCTTAGTACGTCATGCTCCAACAGCCAAGCTCGCGCTGCGGGGGCATTAGGCGGTGTCTCTCCATCGGCGATGGCACGTAGAATTGCTCGCCCCTCCACACCTGCATCGTTCCAGACGCTGGCGAAGTACTCGCCGCCATTTGTCAGGGCACGTAAGATGGCCTTTTCCACATCGTCAGGTGTCGCCTCCTTGCGCTGCTGCTCGTTAAGCAGTTGCACTAGATCGAAGGCCGTCGCTTGGGTGAGAAAGGGCTGCCCTTTGGTCGCAGCAAAAATTGCGTCGAGTGCCCCTGGGGCATACTTCATATTGAACTCGGGGATCGGCTCTGTGAGCAACGGAAACACTTCCTGGCGCGAAAGGAAGCTAACGCGAACGCGCCGCGCGCTGATGAATCGGTCCGTCCATGCGGGACCGAGTTCCTGAAAGGTGTGTGCACCCGCAAACAGCACAACTACGCGCGGGCGGTGCTGCAGAATGTGACGCAGCATGACTAGAAACGCACCGCCCCATCC